>NZ_JBFUHM010000015.1:0-105608 GCF_056402395.1 Peribacillus sp. P4_B1 | reverse complement strand
CTGTAACTCCCAGGCTCCCATCTATTTTTCTGTGTCCAACGTATTGAAACGGAACGCATGAAATGCACTCCCCACTTCCAGTTCTTTAGCTTCGATTACTTCCAGGTTTTCCACTAGCTTTTCCGCTTCTGTTTTTTCCACTTGCTTTGTCATATGTTCACCTCCTTAACATGTATGATGGATGGCCTGTAACTCCCAGGCTCTTATCTATTTTTCTGTGTCTAACGTATTGAAACGGAACGCATGAAATGCACTCCCCACTTCCAGCTCTTTAGCTTCGATTACTTCCAGGTTTTCCACTAGCTTTTCCGCTTCTGTTTTTTCCACTTGCTTTGTCATATGTTTCACCTCCTTAAAATCACTTCAAAGCTGACTCTTCTAAGGTATATTTCACTTTCAGATAAACGGGAATTAGACTTCTTCTTTCAAAGACAATTTTATATTGTTTTTTAGAAGCCTTTTATCATAAACGACTGTTCCTATAGCCACCAAATATAACCCTATACAAATGATCAACACGTATGAAAATCCAACCTGGGAAAAGTCACCTTTGTCAGTTCCATAGTCCAGAAAAGTGTTGAATACCCCCGCAGCGAAAGCTCCGGTTCCAAACTGTACCATCTGGAATAACCCCATATAAACCCCTGTTTCTTCCTCGGGAACGGACAACATAGCAATTTTATTTTGTGTGGGCATGGAAATGACACCAGCCAATCCAAAAAGGAGAAAAGCAAATATAAAGAAAATTAAGCTGCCATTAAACATTGTCAATGTAAGATTTACCATTCCAATTATGGAAATCGAAATAGATAAAAGTAAAAGGTTTCTATTGTCTTTTAAATCTGCAAGTTTACCAGCATACCCAGATAATAAAACCGCCAGTATCGAATCTGCCATAATGATATAGCCAACAATATCTGGTTGAATATTGTGTATATCCCGCATGTAACTTGGAATGTAAAGCACTATTACATTTGTGATCATAAATAGAACGAATATTCTCACAATCGAAGAGATAAAAATGGTGTTTTTTATTGCCTTTCTTGGAAGCAAAGAAGTATTTCCTTGGTTTGCCCGTTCATAAAATACAAATAAAATTAAACTCAATATTGTAACAGCAATAGAAAGCGACCGTTTCACTACACCAATATCATCATTGAATATAAATTGAAAACTGATTACCATAACTAGTAAAGCCAAACTGTTTTTTAAAGGTAAATGAAGGTTTGCCGTGATTCTTTTTTTGGATTTGGGAGTTACCATTAGTACAAGAATTAAGGATATGCAGCTTATGATAATCAATATTCCAAATATCATTTGCCAAGGGTAATATTTTATTACCAAACCACCAACAGCTGGTCCAATAAGTGAGGCGGTCGCTAAAACTCCGGAAAACCATCCAAAAGCCCAGCCTAATTTATTATCCTTAAAACTTTGCCTGATCAATAATACCTGGGCAGGTACTACCATTGCATCTGCAATTGCCTGAAGTGTCTGATACAGCAAAAACAAATTCCAATTATTTGTGGTTCCACTAAGAATGGTAGATGTGATAAATAGCGACAGGCCAAATATCAACAATTTTCTTGCGCCTAAAACATCGGCCACTTTACCAAAAAGCGGAATGAGAAATGCGAAAAAAGAGAAGAAAAGAATATTTCTAATTTGAAGTGTGGAATAAGAAATATCAAAAAAGTCTACAAGATTAGGGAATGCAATCGTCAGCATGGACGTAGACATCACACTAGCTATAACACATGAAGAAATGGTTATAATCAATAATTGATCCTTATTTAATTTCATATATATAATCCTTTTTTATTTATTTTATTTAAATTCCCCTTTAGTCATCTTCCTTTTTTGATATTGATATTTAACCTTTTTCATGCTGATTCGGTAGATCATTTATTGCAGGCAGATCATCTACAGCCAATTTGACGCCTGAATCGAATTGTAAAACAAATGCTAGCACTAATAGAATGGAGAACCCAGATACTAATATTTTTTTCATATACCTTAACCTCCTGATATTGATTGATACAGCTAGTATAAACCATCCAAATATGGTACATTTTTCTTGTATAGCCACTACAGAGTATTTTTTTCGATATTTAGTTGGTGTTTCCAATGAAATACATAAAAAAATATAAAAGTATTTATATTTTTAGGAGTTGATAAAATGGATGCAAGCATTCCTTTTAAACTTGGAAATGTACTCTACAATTTAAGAAAAAGATCAGGTATAACACAAAAAGTTATGGCAGAGGGTATCATTACTCAAGCACAACTAAGCAACATAGAGAAGGGGAAGGTCATTCCATTAGCGACTACTTTATATGAACTCTCATTACGTTTAGGCATCAGCATTGAAGATATCCTTTTAGAAACTTATTCAGACCGAATGGAATATAGTGAGGAAGTGAAATCTCAAGTCAGGGTTTCCATTAGAAATAGAGAGTATCGGCAGGTAAAACGGATTCTCGAAGCAGAACAGTACCATGCAGATTTCCAGTCACCTATCAATAAACAATTCATCCTCTGGCATTTGGGGATAGTAGCCTATTATTGTGATAATGATATATTGAAATCCCTGGATTTTTTAGATCGAGCATTAGACTTATCTACCCATTTTCAAATTTTATCTGCTCAAAAAATAGAAATTTTGAATAGCAAAGCCATTATTTATAACGAAATAACTGAATATAAAAAGTCAATTGCCTCTTATATAGATGCCCTTAAGCAATTTCAACAACTTCCAAAAACTTCAATGAATTATAGAATTAAAGTCCGGATTCATTACGGATTGACAAAATCCTTACATAAGGACGCACAATATTATGAATCTATAAAAATTTGCTCTGACGCCATTCAAATTTTAACGCGGGAAGAATCTATGTACCTATTGGGAGAAGTATTATATCAACGTGCCCAATCCTTTCAGTCATTGAACAACATGGAAAGTGCCACAAAAGGGTATGAAGAAGCAAGGAATATATTCTTATTGCAGCAGAATTACGAGTTTGAAAAAGTCGTTCAGGAAAGACTGCATGAGATAAAGAAATCTCTATAATGACTGAAGAATTTACACAGCAAAACAATGCTGTACTTTTTTGGTTAGTATAATGTTCATGTGTTCGGCTTGGAACGTAAAAAAAGAGTCCGTAACATTATTACCGATAATCAAGCACGAGAGCTAGGGAAAGCGGTTATGGCATAACGAAAGGAAAGCATTCCATCCAAACTGGAAATTCATATCATAAAAAGGACTTTTATATTTTCAATCCAAAATAGCCAAGATTTATCGAGGTAGATAAAAATCAATGACCCGAATTAAAAAATCACCAGAAACCACCTTCTTCAAACCATTCAAATAGGCCTCATGAACAAGACTAGCAGAAACCTACCTTATTCAAGCTGGAAAGCGAAGGATAGCATAGGGGGTTCCCTATCTAAATTCCTCGATGTCACGAATTTTGAAACGCATCATACCCACATGGTTCCAGAACCTCTCAGAACGAACCCTATCTGTCTATTTCCATCCATAAAGTTGAAACTTTTTTTTCAAATTCTGTCATCAATGTTACAATAACAAGGTTGAAATCAATCAATCTATAGAACATGTGAGGTATCATTCAATTTATGAAAGCATTACGATTATTAAAAAGTTTTAACTTTTTATATTTTGGACTGCTTGCCATTTTCATTCCGTTTCTCCCAGTCTACCTGGCTGATCAAGGTTTGCGTCCAGCCCAAATCGGATTCATCATCGGTACAGGAGGTTTTGTCACCCTCATCACCCAGCCTTTATGGGGAATGATCAGCGATAAAACGAGGACAATACGAAAAGTCCTGTTGTTACTCATCTTTTTCTCGAGCGTAATCGGTTATTTTCTCTATGACTCAAGCAGCTATCTGCAGCTTATCCTGTTTGCCATGCTCCTATATTTCTTTTTGATGCCGATCGATCCCCTGACGGAAAGCCTCAACTTCACGATTGCAGAGAAATCTGGGATCAGTTACGGTTCCATCCGGACATATGGTGCATTGGGCTATGCGGTCATATCGCTGATCACAGGCTACGTTATGTCCTATTTCGGAGCAAACAGCCTGGCTTTCCTTTTTGCCGGCATAGGTTTGATCAGTTTCATCATCAGCTGGATGATGCCTGATGCACCCGTTTCGGGGAAACCTGTCACCTTAAGCAGCCTTAAGCATTTTTTCAGCAATAAAGAGACGCTTCTCTTCCTGTTATTGGTCTTTATCTGTGCTGTTCCAGCAAGGATGAACGATACTTTCCTCGGGGTGTACATCAGGGAACTTGGAGGGAGTGCCAAGCTTGTAGGCTTGACCTGGTTCTTAGCGGCAGGAAGTGAAATCGTCGTATTCGCCCTAAGCTTCTGGTGGCTGCGCAAAGGTAAGGAAATCATCATCATTTCGTTTGCAGCAGCGTTTTTCTTTATCCGTTATTTCGTCTCTGCGTGGATAACCGATCCACATCTATTAGCTTATTTGCAAGTCATGCAGCTATTGACTTTCCCGATCTTCTACTCGGCTGCCATCCAATATCTTTATCGGATCGTTCCCGTTGAGTGGCGTGCCACAGGCCAAACCGTACTGGCACTGTTATTCTTCGGGGTTTCGGGAATCATTGCTTCTTATATAGGCGGAGCCATATATGGGGCTTTTGGGGGCAAGACCCTTTACCTGTTCATCTCCTCCATCTCCTTTATAGGAATGATATTTGCCTTCGTTCTTTATCGGATATATGGCAAGAGGCTCGATACTGCAGAGGAAGCTGTATAATCTTGAAAAACTGCATAAAAAAGAGCATGTTTTGATCAAAACATGCTCTTTTTTATATTCCGTTAGCGAAATAAGGGGGCAACCGTTAACATTAGCACCGAGAAGCAAAGCAGGATTGTCGTTGTCCTGTTTGAGAGTTTTACTTGTTTGCCATTTTTATAGAACCCTGAAAATTGAAGCCGGTCTTTATAGAGTACATAAAGTAATGGGAAAATTGCCATAGCAACAATCCATCCGCCTGCGGTATTCTCAACGGTTATACCAAAAATCGCATAGATTGAATTAATGATGAGCCCCATTATCATTCCAATCACGAAAATAATGGTGATTATACGCAATAATTCTAAGATCACTCTTAACATCATTTCACCTGCTTTCATCCTGCTTTTCCGTTATCCGTAAAAAAAGGCTGCAATCAGCAACCTTGAAAAAACTTTATAGGATGGGACACTTCCCTAAATATAACAAACTCTCATCTTTTGGTAAATAGACGCTCTTTACTCTTCTTCTTGAACGAGCGAATGCTTAAATGCGTAAATCACCGCTTGCGTACGGTCCTGTACCGCAAGCTTGCTTAATATATTGCTGACATGCACTTTGGCTGTTTTTAGGGCTATGTATAGTTCATCGGCAATTTCCTGATTCGTTTTCCCTTGTGTCATCAGCAGCAAAATTTCCATTTCGCGGTTTGTCAATTGATCATGAAGCTGGGTGATCTTTGGGCGACGCAGCTTTTCCATCATTTTTCCCGTCACTTCCGGTTCAAGTACGCTTTGCCCTTGGAACGTTGAACGGACGGCTCTCGCAATCTCGCTGGCCTTTGATGTTTTTAACATATAGCTCGTCGCTCCGGCTTCCAATGCCGGGTACACTTTTTCATCATCAAGAAAACTTGTCACAATGATGATCTTTGCTTCTGGCCAACTCTCAATAATTCGTTTCGTCGCTTCTATGCCATCCATTTCCGGCATGACCAAATCCATCAAAATGATATCCGGGCGCAATTCCATTGCCAGTTCGACTGCTTTCAAGCCGTTGTCCGCTTCCCCGATCACTTCGATATCCGGCTGTGCGGATAAATAAGCCGATACCCCTATCCTTACCATTTCATGGTCATCGACAAATAATACTTTAATCATCATGATCACCTCCAGCATTTAATAATGGGATTTTCACTTCAAGTTTCGTTCCTTTATTCGGAACGCTTACAAGTTGCATCGTTCCGCCTAATTCCACAGCCCGTTCATGCATGTTTTGCAGACCATATGATCCCGTTTTCGACTCCTCTACGTTAAAACCGATGCCATCATCCGTTATCCGTAAAATGATCAGCCCGTCACGAACGATCAATAGCACTTCAAGCGAATTCGCTTTTGCATGTCTTAGTGTATTGGAAATCGATTCTTGTAAAATCCTAAACAGATGGTCTTCAATCCCCTTATCCAGAGTGACAGTTTCCATCTTCCAATTTATGTCCATCGTCACTTTTTGGGCCAATTCCTCCAGGAGCTCCTTCATCCCCGCCTGTAAAGATTTTCCCTTTAATGCAACGGGTCTCAAATGAAGTAATAAAGCCCTCATCTCAAGCTGGGATTGATGGATCATCTCTTCCACTATCTTGAATTGTTTCATTTCCGTTTTTTCCATATCTGATTGTGACTCGGTAATGGCCGACATGAACATCGAAGCGGCAAACAATTGCTGGCTTACCGAATCATGCAGTTCCCGCGCCAAACGGTTTCGTTCCTGGGAAACGATTTCCTGGATCTGTTTCTCCTGATCAATGGCCTTTTCATTCGCCATTTTTTGTGATAATTTGGTCTGCTCATTGATTTGCTTATGAATCAGTTGCATCCGTTCCACCATTTTAGCCATCTCTTGGACCGGATACGCCTCCTGTTGCGAAGGTAAGCGACCCTGTTCAAGTAAATATAGACCTTCATCCACCCTTTCCAGCTGCCTCTTCCAAAACAACCCCGAAACGACACCATAGAAAAGCCCTACCGTAATGACCAGACTTGGCAGGAATATGACGAAAGGCAATCCCATGACCACTTTCTCCCACAATACGCTCCAGTCGGATAAAGGAAAGATAAAGAAAACAGCCGCCGGCAAGGCAAGGGAAAGTACGAAAGAAACACCAAGGGCAGTCAATATCTGCCGTGTCATTATGCTCATACCCGCTTCACCTCTAAATCCCCAACTAAAATTGAAGTGATGATATGAACCTTGTGATCCGTTCCATTGAACCCTTCCGTTTGGTAGGAATAAATCTGATTAAAGACCTTGGATTCAGGCTTATTTTCAAAGATCCTCGCTCTGCCTGCAATGACCGAATGATGGACCCTGATTTCGATGCCATACGGTACAAGCACGGTAATATTGCCAATGATATTCCTGATGGAAATGACAGCATCGCCTTTCGGTAAAATCGTTTTGCTTAAATCGATAACCGTATCACCGACCCCGCCCTGAACATTCACCGAATTCCATTCATATACATGCTCGGCCGTTTGTTGATGACCGAAAAACTTATTTTTAAAAAGGTAATCTGTTTTCAGCAATTGTTCCTTATTGATCTTTTCTTCGTCCGAATCATCATTGGTTAAAATGGGACTGACCCAATCAGGATTCTTTTTGGACTGATAATATAAAAGCAAAAGATAAATGAGGATCGCCATAAGAAAAAATCTAAAGACGATCATATTCAAGACAGTGATGATAAGGGAAATCAGCCCTATAAAAAATAGGATTTTCCCGATTGACCGTTTTGTGAATTTCCTGCCTATATAGATACAACCTATTGAAAAAGCGAGGGAAAAAAGGAGACCCCCACCCGTAAATGAAATCTCTAAAAAAAGCAGGACGACTCCGATGAGAAGTATCCATCCCATATAGTCCGTCTTCATCTTGTTCAACATCGGTTCGCCTCCCCTGTATATGATCATGATATTCTTAAAAGGCACAGGAATCCGTGCCTTTTAAGAATACCATGAAATTATCACGTTCTGACAGCCTGTTTTCCCCCGCCCTCATTTCCTGGAAGTCAGGGGATAACGGCAATACTTTAAAATACCTTTACGCTTCTTTCTGTTCCAGTTCCTTTTCAAGCTGGACAATCCTGGCATCGATTGTATGCCGATTATAATCTGTATGGACTTGATGCTCGATGCGATCGATATAATGCTCCATTTCTTCAAACATCGCTACCGGTTTGGCGTCGGAAATGCCTCCGTCTAAAACCCGATTGATCCGGTTGTTTGCCCGGGCAATATTCTCCCTGCCCATCAGTTCCATCCGCTTTAGATGCATATCCTTGAGCTTATGCTTCATTTCTTCATACTTCCGCTCCAGTTCAGCCAACTGAACTTCTGCACTTTTATGCGCCTCCTTCAAACTTAGCGCACGATCTTCATAGTGCAGGCTTTCCTTGAAAGCAAATTCCATTAAATCGGTTTCTCCTGACTGCTTAGCAATTTCAGCCTGATGCTTACGTTTTTCAGCCAGATTTTGCGCTTGATTATATTCACGCGTAAACTCTTCTTTCAAAAGATATTGACGTTCAAGCAGCTTACCGACCTTTTCTGTCTCCTGCTCGCATTGACGTAAATATTGATTCAACATTCCAATTGGATTCTTTTGCTCCTTTTTATCCAACAAGTCGTGAAAATCCGCTGAAATCGTTTGTTTCATTCTTGAAAATAAATTACCCATTCCAATTCCATCCCTTCTATTAGTTCTTATTCAACTCTTTCCACTCTCTTTCAAAATTTGAGAATGGGTCCGTTTCTTTCGATACATTTTCATCATTTTCATTCCACTTTTTATAAACCAGGTAAAGAACATAAGCTGCAACCAGTCCTAATATCGCTGGGATATGGGAAATAGCAACTACAAGCACGATAAGGGAGATTGATCCCCAGGCAATCTTGGCTCCTGTGGATTCGGACTTCATGAACTGTTTGAACCCAAAGTATAGGATCGCCAAGCAAATCGCCAAGCTGATTAGTGGACCAACATTCGCTAGCAACATGAATAATGCGATCAGTCCTACAATAAATAAACCAAATTTCTTCATTGTTTTCGTCCTCCTTTCCATGTTTATATCTTATCTAGTTTTACGAGTTCGTATAATGAGCCTTAGCTATATTTTCTATTAAGACTTAAGGCGTAGTTGCTATAAGCCCACACTAACGAGAGTGTTTTGTTCCTGAATTTGAGAGATTTACTCGTGTTTGGGCGTTTTACCCGTGAGTTTGAGCGTTTTACTCATGAGTTTTGGCCTTTTACTCGTGAATTCAGCTAGTTTACTCGTGAGTTTTGGTGTTTTACTCGTGAGTTCAGCTAGTTTACTCGTGAGTTTTGGCCTTTTACTCGTGAATTCAGCTAGTTTACTCGTGAGTTTGGGTGTTTTACTCGTGAATTCAGCTAGTTTACTCGTGAGTTCGGACGGCTTAAAAGTGGTGGGAAGATGAAGTTTTCCGATAGGGGGTGTGCAGCGGGCGAGCCTTTAATATAAAATTAAATCTTCCGATTGTGGTAAAACCGGAAGATTGTTCGAACTGCCAAATATAGCATCATTAATATAATTACAAATACAAACCTTCGACGTAAACTGACGTGATGGTTTGAGCAATCTCGTCGACAGAACTTTGATGTTCGTTTCGGACAATTTCCCAAAGATACATTTCATTTGTGAAAAACCATCCTCTTGCCACAAGCTCATGGTTTAGTTCAGCCCTTGCCAGCCCATTTTGCTGTGCATATGCGACGTCCTTTGAAATTCGCTGAATGAACTTCATGCGGATCGCCTTCCATTTATTTGAGATGACAGTTGAAATCCCAATGGCCTGTTCGAAAACTTGCATCATATTGCGTTCAGCCTCTGCCATTTTCAAAAAAGCATTAGCTTGTTTATTTATGATATGTTTTGCTTCGTCCTTCGATTTTGGAAAGAAAGAGGTCTCCGCAATTTCATAAAATTGCTCCATGACATTCTCCATTAATACAATTAAAAGATCCTCTTTCCCTTTAAAATGAACATAGGCAGTTCCGTACCCCACGTTTGCCTTTTTGATCATTTGGGAAATAACTGCAGCTTGAAAACCTTCTTGAAGAAATACCTCCTTTGCCGCTTCTAATAACTTTTGACGTGTCATGATTGAGCGCAAATGTCGTTTATCCCCTACATTACCATTATCCATCCCGATTCCTCCCCTTATCTTCTAGCATAATGGATTTCTTTAAAAATAAAAAATATTTGCTGGAAATGTTTTTTTGACGTTTTTAATATTTTTAATTTTCTGAATTATGTTATTGACACTGTGTCATATTCTTTGGTACGATTCTCCTAGGATCAAACTAATATAGGAGGATGATTATGAATTCAAAATACACGTTGGATTACGCAAAACAAATGGATGAGAAAGATTCCCTTAAAGGTTTTCGAGAAGAATTTTATTTAAAGCCGAATTCCATCTATATGGATGGCAACTCATTGGGGCTTCTTTCTAAAAGAGCTGAACGCACTCTTTTGGAATCTTTGGAAGATTGGAAGGAACATGGGATTGATGGATGGACACAAGGGAATCACCCATGGTTTTTCATGGCAGAGGAATTGGGCGCCAAGATTGCCCAATTAGTGGGAGCTTCTCCTGAGGAAGTTATTGTAACCGGATCCACAACTGTTAACCTGCATCAACTTGTAGCTACTTTTTATAAGCCGGAAGGGAAACGCACAAAAATTTTAGCGGATGAACTAACCTTTCCGACTGATATTTATGCTCTTCAAAGTCAGCTGCGTACACATGGATACAATCCGGAAACCGATCTCATCCGCGTGAAAAGCCGCGATGGAAGATTCCTTGAAGAGGATGACATTATCGAAGCAATGACCGATGACATTGCTTTAATCATCTTGCCAACGGTCCTGTATCGCAGCGGTCAAATATTGGATATGAAACGATTAACTGATGAAGCTCATAAAAGAGGAATAGTAATCGGATTTGACGGCTGTCATTCCATCGGTGCCATCCCGCATTCATTCAGCGAATGGGATGTGGACTTTGCGTATTGGTGCAATTATAAGCATTTAAATGGCGGTCCTGGCGGTGTTGGCGGCCTATATGTAAATCGAAAACATTTTGGAACGATGCCTGGATTGGCTGGATGGTTCGGGTCCAAAAAAGATAAACAATTCGATATGGAACATACATTAACACCAGCTGAATCAGCAGGCGCGTATCAAATTGGAACGCCACATGTATTAAGTTGTGCACCATTGATTGGGTCTTTAGAAATTTTTATCGAAGCTGGCATTGAGAATATCCGGGAAAAATCCCTTAAAATTAATCAATATTTAATAGACTTAATTGAACACGAGCTGGAAGACATGGGATTTTTCATTGGAACCCCTAGAGAAGACATACGCCGCGGGGGTCATGTAAGCCTTGAGCATAAAGTAGCTGCACGGATTTGTAAGGCATTGAAAGAAAACGGTGTCATTCCGGATTTCCGAGCGCCAAACATCATTCGTCTTGCACCAGTTGCACTATATACTTCCTACGCAGAAGTTTGGGAAGTGGTACAAATACTCAAGAAAATCATGGCGGAAAAACAATATGAAAAATTCAAGAATGAACGAGAAGTGGTTGCATAACGCTAATACCCGCTTCCCTCGAATTTGTTAGTCGGTTAATATGGGCGGTCAGTCTACGCTTAAAGAGGTGTGAACTAACTGCCCGGGTAAGATAAAGTCTTTTGGGATAAAAGGGGATGAACTATGGAGAATAAACATACTCAATTGAATCTTAAAGATGATCCTGAGAAAGGATTAAAACGTAATCTGGAAACAAACCAGCTTTCCATGATCGCGATGGGCTGTGCCATCGGGACGGGACTATTCCTTGGCAGCGGGCTTGCCATTCAAGCGGCAGGGCCAAGTGTATTGCTCAGCTATGCACTCGGGGCGTTCATTGTCTTACTATTGATGGGCTGTTTAGCCGAAATGACGGTTGCCCATCCCACTTCCGGATCTTTTGGGGCCATTGCTGAAAAGTACATGACTCCAATGGCAGGCTATCTTGTCCGCTATTCTTATTGGATTGCCAATGTTTTGGCTGTTGGGGTTGAGGTAAGTGCAGTCAGCGTTTATATGAAGTATTGGTTTCCGACTGTGCCGGGAATCGTATGGATTTTATTGTTTGCAGGTATCCTGATTTATGTAAATGCTACTAGCGTGAATACATTCGCTACATTCGAGTATTGGTTCTCCTTCATTAAAATAAGTGCCATTGTTGGTTTTATCCTTCTTGGATCCTATGTACTATTCGGTTCATCCGAACGGCCGCATATAGGACCTGAGAACTTTGTAAATGAAGGCGGTTTTTTCCCATTCGGCGGGTGGGGAATGTGGGTAGCCGTATTTATTTCTTTATTCAGCTTTCTTGGAACTGAAATGATAGCGGTTACATCAGGGGAAGCAAAAGATCCGGATGCAGCTGTTCCAAAAGCATTAAAAGCGACGGTCTTCCGTTTATCGACTTTCTATGTGTTGACAATTGGGATCATGTTGATGATCGTTCCATGGAAAACAGCTGGAATCGAGGAAAGTCCATTCGTAAAAGTAATGGAAATCCTGAACATTCCAGGTGCATCCGGGATTATGAACTTTATTATTTTAACGGCTGCTTTATCTGCCATGAATGCTCAGCTCTATGCTTCGACACGTATGATGTTTTCATTAGCGCGCGGGAAACATGCACCTGGCTTTTTAGGAAAGCTAAACAAAAGGGGTGTTCCTGCAAAAGCACTTGCTGTCTCTACCACTGGGATTTTCATTGCTGCAGGCGTACATTCGTTACTTCCTGGTTCTTCCTATGCCTTGATGATGGGGATTTCCATGTTCGGTGCTATGTTCACATGGCTTATGATCTTCATTTCTCATTTGTTTTTCAGGGTGAAATGGGAGAAAACAGGCGGACGCAAGTTACCGGTAAGGATGATGGGTTTTCCCTATTTAACGATACTAGGAGCCGTTCTTCTATTTAGCTTAATGATTACGACATGGTTTACAGATTTCAAAATCATGCTTCAATTCGGGATACCTTGGTTACTATTTTTAACTGTTGCTTATTTTGTTTCAAAAAGAAGAAATATTAACCATAATGTAATGGAAGAATCTCTGGAAAAGAAGATAGAATAGTATGACGGAATAAATAGTTTTTTGCGAAAAGTGAGGAGATTGCGGAATGAAAAATATGGATAACAATGAACAAACAATAACGGGAATAGAAAAAGAAATTCAAACCGATTTTCAAAAATCGATGTCTTACGGAGATTATCTCCACCTTGATAAAATTTTAACTAGTCAGCATAGATGCTCCGATCATCATGATGAAATGCTATTCATCATTATCCATCAAGCGAGTGAGCTATGGATGAAGCTCATTTTACATGAGTTGACAGCAGCAACTGAGTCCATCCGCCAAAACAGGTTGGAACCTTCATTTAAAATGCTGTCGCGCGTTTCGAGGATCCAGCAGCAATTGATCCAGTCATGGAATGTCCTTTCAACCTTGACACCGGCTGAATACATGGAGTTCAGGGATAAACTGGGGCAATCTTCCGGATTCCAATCTTATCAGAATCGTTTGATTGAATTTGCGCTAGGAAACAAAAATGTCCATACACTATCAGTCTATCAGCACCAAACGGATTTATTCGAGCAAATGCAGCAGGCCCTTCATGAGCCAAGTATTTATGATGCGGCGATTAATGCCCTTGTGGCGCGTGGATTACCCATTGATCAAGAAGCCATCAGCAGGGATTGGTCACAAAAATACGAACCAAATGCCAGTGTAGAAGAGGCATGGCTGACAGTTTACCGCGATGTCGAACAATATTGGGACTTATATGAGCTGGGCGAGAAGTTAGTGGACATCGGCCATCAACAGCAATTATGGCGTTTTAATCATATGACCACAGTGGAAAGAATTATTGGTAATAAACAAGGTACTGGCGGATCATCAGGTGTAACGTATTTAAAAAGAGCTCTAGACCAACACTTTTTCCCAGAACTATGGAGCCTAAGAACGAAGCTATAAGAGATGGAGGTAAATGCATGGGAACATGGATTGATATTTCACAACGTCTGGATGAAAACGTTGCAGTCTGGCCTGGAGATACCCCTTTCTCATACAAAGTCAATTGGAGTAAAGAAGAGAGTGGATCTGTCAATGTAGGACAAATCAATATGAGTATCCACACTGGTACCCATATTGATGCACCTTTTCATTTTGATAACAATGGAAAAAGAGTGATTGAACTGGATCTCGATTTATATATGGGATATGCCCGAGTCATCCATTTGCCAAACAAGACAAGCATCGGTATCAATGAATTATCCAATCTGGGTCTACAAGGCGTGACGCGACTGTTAATTCGGACTGACGCTTGGAAGGATAGACGTGTGTTTCCACAAACTATTCCACATATCCAACCAGAATTAGCGGCATATCTTTCAGAACTCGGCGTTCGTCTTATTGGTCTTGATTTGCCATCCGTAGATCCATTGGATAGTAAAGAACTGTCTGCCCATCATGAGCTTGCCGGTCATGGAATTCATATTTTGGAAGGGCTTGTATTAGACGATATAGGGCAAGGGAATTATGAATTGGCAGCCCTCCCGCTTCCATTAGTTGAAGCAGATGGAAGTCCGGTGCGTGCTGTATTGAAAAAATTGCCCTAACAAAGTTTACCAAAAAACAAGCCAGATCAAAAAATGATCTGGCTTGTTTTTTTGTTTCATTAAACACCGTATTTATTAGTCAAGCCGATTTCCCTTCTCCCCCTTTATTGAGATAATCATGACTTTCTAATTTATCTCCCTAAACCAAGTTCATTTATGTTATAATTTTCAGAATTCACCGTTCAGAATGGAGGTCCGAATATGGAAAACTTTTATTGGTTCATCGTCATGTGCATTCTTCTCATCATTTTACCTGGTCCGGATACGGCGATAACCACAAGGAATACCGTTACCGTGGGGACGGCGGGAGGTTTTAAAACGATGTTCGGTACGTGCTGTGCGCTTTTTATTCATACATCAGCTGCCGTATTTGGACTATCGGCAATCATTGTGAAATCCGCTTTATTATTTTCCACCTTCAAATATGTCGGTGCCGTTTACTTGGTATATCTAGGCTTCAAGACTTTATGGGGATTAAGGAATAGGCAAGTGGCTGCAGCGGCAGAAACGTCAGTTAAAGGTAAGTACGAAAACCAGTCTTGCTTTAAGCAAGGGTTCCTTACCAATCTGTTGAACCCTAAAGTGGCCGTTTTCTTCTTAACATTTCTGCCTCAGTTCGTGAATCCTGGCAAGGATACGTTTTTACCGTTCCTGATCATGGGCATAACATATACCGTTTTAACTGCAATGTGGTTTGTATTTTATATCTATCTGCTGAACCAGATTAGTGCTTTTATGAAAAAGCCGAGAACTCAAGCGATTTTCGAGGGAATAACAGGGACGGTATTGATTGGTTTTGGGATAAAGCTAGCTCTGGAAAAAGCTCATAATTAATCTATTAAGCCCCCACAATGAACTGTACCCTAATTGTTAGACACCATCTAACTGTTGGAGGTGCGGTTTTTATTTTAGGCTGTTTTCACATACTTTTTTGCTATTTACCAGGTAGTGAGTTGTGGTTGATTTCCCCTCCAGATACTCGCTTTCCTTGGTGCGGGCGGTGAGCCTCCTCGGTGTAAACGCCTGTGGGGTCTCACCTGTCCCGCTGCTCCCGCAGGAGTCTCGCACTTCCGCTCCAATCAACCTTAAATAGTTTCGTTTTAAAAACAACAATCTTTACGAAAAGAGCCTTATTTTAAAAAGTAGAAAAAGGCTGGCCCTTGATTCTGGTGAAGATGAAGGGATTGTACCTTTAAGTTATGGCGCAATTACAAAAACCATAATTTGATGTTTTTAAATTCTAGATATTCCTGTAAGCAAGGAGATACACATGAAAACTATTGAGGTTAAGAAAACAAAAGAGCTCGGAGTGGGTTCACTTTCTTTCGCCCTATGTTTAATCGGAATATTATTTACCTTTCGATTTGGAAATAATTTTTGTATTGGAGATAGTATTCTAAATAATATCGGACTGAGCGCATGGTCAAATGGAGAAACAGGCATTCATTATACAAAGATCTATTCAGCTATATTTTTCATCCCTTCTTTTATTATTGGTCATATTCAGCCCGATAATAGAGGAGCAAGAGCAGGGGGGATTATATCAGGGTTCCTATCAGTTCTTATCATACTATTACTCATAACAACTATTATCTCTTTTTTGTAAAATCAGCTTATTGAGGACTGTTTATTCCACATAGGAATAAGGTCAAATTAAAGGGTATGAGCCCAGTTGAACACCGAACCCATACCCTACCCGCGGAACTTTTTGTGTACACTTCAATTGGCTTTTCATTTCATTGGTCACTCAACGTATCCATTTACAAAAAATCCAATCGTTTCGAGCTCCTCTTCAGTTAAATCCCGTTTTAACCCTTTAGCCAATTCCTGCTCCATTAATGCTCGATTTCCCCGATGGTCGACCACGGTTCTCGCACATTCCTTCATTAGCTTAAGCTCCGCCTCCATTTCCAATCTCGTGCAGGGTAGATCATGATGGGAGAGTATATATGTATCGGCATCATAGGCTTCAATTTTCTTAACGAGCAGCGAGGCCTGTTCAGCCGTATAATTCCATTTTTCGGCATAAAGATTGGCATAAAAGCAGTCTCCCAGAAATAATGTTTTTTCCTCTGGAACATATATGATGCAGGAGTCGTTGGCATGATCGCCGCCAACATGTTCGATTACACATGTTACATTGCCGAGATCGATTGTCACCTTTTTTTCAAAGATAATATCGGGCAGGGGCAGGGAAATCTTTCTATTTGTCCCATGTTCCAATTTAATTGCATCTGCGCAAAAGGAAATCTCCGTCCCTTCTTCGACCCGTTGATCAAGGGCCTGATCTTCCCATGAAAGTAGCTGCATATCTTTAATATTGTTGTATGTTTTTTCATGACAAATGACCGGAATCCCGATATTCTCCAGTCCGAATACATGGTCCCAGTGGGAATGGGTAAGTACAAGGAAATTCCCGTTTAGATCATTCCGTAGCAATTCGTCCTTAAAGAGCTGTGCATGCTGGACGGAGTTACCGGCATCGATGATGAGCGTTTTCTTGGTTCCGGAAACGGCAGCAAGTACCGGCCGATCCGTTTCCTGGACTGGAGGCAGGTAGACGATATGTTTCGATAGATGCTGTAAGGTTTGCATGTTTCTGTTCTCCTTCGGATAATGGATGATATCTCCAAGATTGTTTAGCTTTCCTCAATTATAGCAAATTGCACATTTGTTAATTAGTCAATGATCCATTTAAACGGATTTCCTCCGTAAAAAGACAACAATCGCTGAGATTGCTGTCTTTTTGTCATCATTCAAATGAACCTCTTCCAATATACCGTTATTTTCGAAAGGGCATTTAAAAAGGTCGCTTTAAAGAAAGATTTTTCCTTTTTCTGATCTTCAGGTGGTTCTATATATCTTTTATTTTCCGCGACGAGTGTACTACCCGAGATTTTTGACTCGATGGCCCCTATCAATTGCGTTGCAAAATTTTCACTATCAATTATCACCATCGATTCTGTATTTAAAAAGGCAGATCGCGAATCCAGATTGAAGGAACCGACTGCACTTAATCGCTGATCATATACAGCCGATTTACCATGCAATGAATGAAGCTTTGAATATTCATATAGCTTTGCCCCTGTCTTGACGATACTATCCCTAAGTGCTAAGTAACCGGAAAAAGCGATCACATTCGGGGTTGATGTCACCGAGTTGGTAAGTATGGTCCAATCAGCTTTTGAATTCATATTCTTTGGTACATATTCCTTCATGGGACCTGTAGGAACAATATAGGGACTCTGGATAAATACCGACTTATTGGCGTTCGCAGCAATATCCACTAGAGATCTCCACACAAATGGGTGTTTATTGAAACGTTCGATTGGATTATAAATGAAGGACACTTTTTTTGTAGGTGTTGTAGACTTGCTCCAATCGATGGACGGATTAACGAAATCGGCATTTTTTTGCATAGCTTTGCTGTATTGATTTAGTAATGTATCTCTGACGCTTTTTCCTTGTGCCTTTTGCCTTTTCGAAAGGTCCGCAAAGACTTTGCTCGTATACGGATGAGTCCATAATTCATGTATATAAGCCTTCATTTCAACGATTACACTATCTTTCTCCTGTTCAGCATTGAAAATGAGTACATCCCGGTCATAGACATAATTCTTGGGCGCGTTTGCGTTTTTTGCTAAATACTTATCGGCGATATTCCTGCCTCCGATGATGCCTAACTTTCCATCTGTAGTGATCATCTTGTCATGGAGGCGGTTATGCCAGGTCCAGGGCTTAAATGGCTTAAAGGTTTCGTAGTACCTTAATTCAATGTTTTCATCCGATGCCAGGGCATAACGGACACCGCTTAATTGACCTCTAAGTCCATGAGAAATTCCATCCAGAAGGATTCTAACCTTGACACCGCGGTCAGCAGCTTCGAACAAGGCTCCAAGAATAAGTTCACATGATTTTCCTTTTCCAAAAGCGTAGTAGGCAATATCTATTGAGTGCTGTGCTTCCTGGATCATTCGCATGCGGGCGAGTCCCGATTCATAACCATCTTCGAGAAGCAGGACACGATCCACGGTGGAATCCTTCTCTCCCAAATATGCACTTATATGTTTAATCGGCCTATCTTCTTCTTTTTCCTTGAGGAAGTAGAAAAGGACCACTGCCGTCACCACTACATACAGGAAATATAATAGAAGAACGAGCAGAAATCCTTTAATCATCGTTTGTGCAGTCATGGCACTCTCCCCCTTTACCCGATATTTTATTACTATTCGTAATAAGTACGGACTCTATTCAACATCTTCAAACTTAAATAAATCCTCCGAAGAATAAACCCTCTGGCTTGTTAGCCGGAGGGCTTATTTCATTTCCTAGAGTGACCATTTTACCTGTCTTAGGACTGAAAGGATGATCCAGGGTGGAACTTGGAGCAATTATTTTTCTTTTAAATGTGACAAAGTGGTGAACATGTTAGCAGCTGCATACTATTATATAGAAGGAGGGATTTTATGCTTAAACAACCTGATGGAATAAGCATCTTCAATTACTGTTTTGCCTTAGGTGTGTCAGAGGTATTCTTTTTATCCAGCTTTTATCTTTCCATTCTTGAAGTTTCATTATTTGCTATTGCCTTACCATTTTCCGCTTTATTTCTAATATTCTCCCTGTACCTGTTCCTCCGAACGCACAAATCCGTAAAGAATTTACCCAATCATGAAGAACGAAGAAGGGAAATTCATGCGTTCTATCATCAGTCTTTCGGGATTTTCACGATCATTTTTTCCGTCCTACTTTTTACTGCTTTAGCCTATATTCCCTTACTGGAAAACGGAGGGCATTTCTATCTTCTTTATTGTGTACCGATGGCATTACTTTGTTTAATTCCTTCGATTATATCTTATAAAGGAATGAAATTATTCAAACTGGAAACTGACAGGAATTTAACGAAAATCTAAACTGATTTTACATGGCCCCAAAGTGGATTTGCTTGGAATCCATAAGCTTTAGGGGTTTTTTTATGATTCCATCGCTAGAAAATGTAGTGTCAGCTTATTTTATATGTATAAATCATCACCTTGATAGAACATCCATCATTGAATCTTCGTTATGCTCTTTCCATGTTTTTTAGTTGAATGTATAGGTAAAATGAGGATATAATAAAGATAACTAACATATATAAAAAAAAGACACTGGTTAAACCAGCGTCTTAATGAACAGCAAACTGCATAAAGAGCAGCGGCTTTCTGTGGTAAGTCAGTAGCTACTCAATCATGAAAGTAACCCTTTTCCTACATACATCTGGCCGGATGGTATGGAGGGGGTTACTTTTTTAATGTAACCGCGATTACTGCGACGATTAAAGAGGCGAATGAAATCATTAGCATCAGTCCGTCCATAATAGAAATCACCAGCGACACCCCCTTTCTGAAAAGGAGTGACCGCTGCCCACTATACCAAATTGCTGTTCATTTCTTATTATATCTGTATTTACTTGTTATTTATAGCAAAATATAGATGCATAAAAATTCTCCCACTTAAAGTGAGAGAATTTTTTGCATGAATATCCCTTTATTCTTCCACTACACGGCCATCTTTATAAATGTGGAACCACCCAATCGTTCCTGAGCCGCCTTGATCCATCCAATCTTTATTTGCTGCTTTATATGTGTAATATGATTTTCTTTTGCCATCTTTCAGCAACCTGCCATCACCGCTGAAAACGATATTGTTACCCAGCTTTTTTTTACCTAACGCGATCGCGTCTTTCTCTGTAAACTGTTTTCTTTCTACTTTATTTTCGTCTAAAGCTGCCCATGTCAACGGGCCAACGATACCATCCGAGGCCAAATTATGATCCACCTGAAACTCTCTTACGACATTTTGTGTTTGGGTACCAAAAATCCCATCAACGCCTACAATATATTTAACATCTTTAAGGCTTTGCTGTAGATCCCTTACATAACTAGAACGGGAGCCTTTCCGGAGGGTCGGGCGCGTTTCCGCTTTCGTTTCGATTTTCTCGGTTTGATTGTCTTTTGATGCTGCGTGGGTAATTGAGGTTCCCATTCCTAGAGGGGCCATCATCAATGCAACGGCTGGAAAAATGACCAATAATTTTTTCTTCAACGTCATATAACCTCCATTCAAATATACACTCCTGCAGAATCTGACTTTCTTTCCTTTGGAGCCCATTCATTATAACGTAAGAGGTCATTCAATTGACGTTTTATTACTTTAATTATAAAAAATGGTAAATAATATCCACGGTGTGCATTTCAAAAAGTCAGCATATGATGGAAACCCCGATTCTTGAATAAAACCAAAATAATCCCCTAAAGGGGATTATTTCAGACTGTAGACAAACTCGATGAAAATCGAGTTTGTCTATTTTTTATGAGTTGTACAATTTGGACGTTGATTTGAACGTAAGGCACTCGCTTTCCGCGGGCGGTCGGCCCTCGGCTTTCGCCTTTGGTGTCTCCCCTAGACGCACTTTTCTAAGCAGGAGTCTCGAACACCCGCTCCAATCAACTTTGTCTTGCCTTTTAGATGGAACACTTTTGCCTACAATCTTTTTTGTTTTAAAATAGGAGTATTAAAACTTGAGGTGATGACGATGCTTTCGAAACATCATTCTATTCAGCGAGATCAACTTGAAATGATTACTTTTTACCTAGTCATGATTGTACTTGCTTACTTCCCTTTTTTTCATTGATGGCTTTTTGATCAATTTTTGTATAGATGCGTTCCACTTCAATTTTGTCATGCAGCAGAAGTTCCCGGTTTTCTTTTAGCAGTTCATCATAAGATTTCTTTCTCCTAGACATTTTTTAATTCACCTCTCAAGTGATTGAATTCCTTTTGCAGGACAACAACCGGAAGCTCGTATAGTTGTTTATTATATTTTTTAAAAATCCCGAATTTTAGAAGTTCTTGTATAAGTTCCTCTTTTTTTGTTTCTCCCTTTGTACTTAATTGGGTAATCATCAAGGACCCTCCTTAACAAAAATGCTGACTTTTGGTATTTGGGGTTGCCTAGCATCCCACTTGAAGAGTCTCCTCTTCTTCCTATTGCTTCCCCATATAAGGGCATGCTCTGCAAAGTCTTCACATTTCCTTAATCCGTATGTAGGGCTTTCCTGGTGCATTTTCAATACTCGATCAAATACACCAAAACCACATTGCTATTACCTAATTCACTATAGTTGAAAACGATTCTCATTGTCAATTATATACCTCTGCTAATTATATGAAGGATGAACATCAGGAACGGATATTTCCATAAAGGGGTAATCCCTTCCCCTTCCCTATAGCTGTAATGCGGCTGGAACTTTAACATTCAGCTTCAAAAAAAAGCCCGTTTTCACTCATTAAGAGTAAACAGGCTTTTTGTAGGTATACTATCCCAAACATGTACTAGCTTGAACTGCTTTTCAAGGTTCTTTATGAATATCTTAAATCTTTGTATTAATAAAATTTCACAATATCTTCAAATGCCAGGAACGTCTTTTCTCCTGGTTGTTCATTGGGCTCACCAAATGGCATTTGAGCTATCAATGACCATTCCCCTGGAATATCCCAAGTTTTCTTCACTTCTTCATCAATGATCGGATTATAGTGTTGTATTGATGACCCAATGCCTTCCGCTGATAAAGTCATCCATATTGCATACTGCAACATAGCACTTCCTTGATGGGACCAATATGGAAACTGTTCTTTATATGATGGTGCTTTTTCTTGCATTTGCTTTATCGTTTCTTGATTTTCAAAGAATAGGATTGTGCCCACTCCATCACGAAATCCTTGTAATCGTTCGACAGTTGCTGCAAAGCTCTCTTCTGGAATGCGCGAACGAAGTGTTTCTTTTACGATATCCCAAAACTTTTCATGTTCGTCATTCATCACTACCACCACTCGTCCACTTTGCATATTAAATGAAGTTGGTGCATGTAAAGCGGTTTTTAAAACTTCATTAATTCTTTCTTTCGTAATATTTTCATTCTTTTTCACCTTACGGATCGAACGGCGATTGATGATTGCTTCTTTTAAATTTGTTGTAGTTGCTGACATTTTGATTCCTCCAAATTATGTTTAATTTAATAGGATAGATTGATATTTATTTAATAGCTCAGAACGTTATTAGCAATTCCCCTTACTATCGCAATGCAAGCCATCAAATTCATTCCGTTTATTTTTTGCTGCTTCCTTCTCTATTACTTGCGCTAACCTTTCTTTGCTAGCGAGTCCTTGGATCACTTCATCACCAATGATAAATGTTGGAACAGCCCTAATATCCGCTTCTTCATAGGCATGTTTTAGTGCTTCTTGATGCACTTCACGATACTTACGTGACACTAACGCTTCTCTAAAAGCATCCTCGGGAAGTTCAACTTCACCTGCTAATTTTGTCAATACTTCAATATCTTCAATATTTTGTTCCTCTTGAAAAAATGCTGTAAAAACTCTGTCATGGAACTCATTTCCTTTTCCGTGCTCCTTTGCAAACTGGCACCCTTCGAACGCCAAATGTGTATATGGGTGCGGAGAAACACGGGGTAGACGCATCTCAATTCCTAGTTTTTTCGCAACAGGAAGAATATAAGAATCCCATGAGCTCAACTTATCAGGTTCTTTCCATGGATCAATTTTCGAATATGGACTAGGACGCAGTTCAAATGGCATCCACTCCACTTCTACATCTTTTTCCTTCACGATTTCATCTAAAGGACCTTTGCCCAAAAAACAAAATGGACATATAAAATCAGAATACGCTTTAATTTTCACTGTCATATTATTCCCTCACCTTTTATCATTAGCTCCCATTTGTAACCAAGTCAGTTACAATAGAGAGTAAAAAAATATAAATATAGAATGCATTGGATCTAGTAGTACGTATCGATTGCTGCTTGCAATTGTACTGTTATGTGTTCCACCTTGCTGTAATCATTTTAGTTACAGGTTGTATATAAGTCAAGCATTATTTTAAAAAAACTTTAAATCGAAATGCAAAAAAAAGTTTGCAGAGGAAGTGAATCTTTCTCTGCAAACTTTTTTATTAAGCACCCTTACATCTCAATGTGTTCATTAACGGGTTCTCTCTTTTTCCTTCTCTGTTTTTTAGACTTTTTAAAGTATAGCAATTCGTATATACATGGAATGACGATGAGTGTGAGCAGTGTTGATACAGCTAGCCCGCCAATGACAACGATGGCTAAGCTTTGTGAAACAAGACTTCCCGTTTCCGCCTTTTTATATAAAAGAGGCAGCATGGCGCAAATGGTTGCTACAGCCGTCATAATGATCGGACGGAATCTCGTAGCTGTCGCTTCAACGATCGCATCTCGGATAATCATTTTTTCTTCGTTTTGCTTGACTCGATCGAGAAGCACAATAGCGTTTGTCACCACAATTCCAATTAACATGAGCGCACCCAACAGTGCTGTAATATCCACTGGAATTCGACTGATCACCAATCCTAACACCGCTCCGATAGCAGCGAACGGCAATGAAAATAAAATGGCGATCGGTGCTTTAATTGATTTAAAGGTTAAAACCATGATCAGAAAGACGATGCCTATCGAAATTAACATCGTAAGGAACAAATCGGTAAAATCATCTGCTTGCTGGGCACTGGCTCCTCCAACATAAATGTCTACATCTTTCGGAATATCAAGGCCCTTGGTCTCCTTGTCTCCAAATATCTCAAGATTTATTTTGCTGGCAATATCAGAAAGTTTGGCAGGATCGACCGTTGCCGTTAATTGAAGATACGTTTCTCCGTCTTTATGGAACTGGGTTGTTGCACTCTCCTCGCTCTTTAAAGAAGCAACTTTTGATACCGGGACTAAACCGCCATCTGTCATTATAGGTATATTCTTTAAATCCTTTGGTTTTTTAGGATCTAAGATTGGTTCAAGGACTACAGGTGTCTGCTTATCCGCAAGCGTGATATTGCCGATTGGGGTTTTATTAAGCATGATACCAAGTTGTTGACCTATTTGTTCTGTGTTGCCTTTAGCCGGATCTACCTTGAATGAATAAATGGTTTTCTTTTCGTCCTGGTTCGTTGTAACATCTTCAATCCCTTTAATATCTTGAATTTTTCCTTTGATCTTATTAGCTGTCAGCTCCAAATCTTCCGCACTGCTGCCAATTACATCTATCGTAATGTTCGTCTTTGAAGCCCCCATCATAAATGAAGAGGCGGTGGTCGTAAGTTTCGCACCAGGATAGTTTTCTTTTTGCTTTTCGATTTCCTCCAAGATGGTATCTATGTTTGCTTTATCCTTCACTAAGAGACCGAATGTAGCTTCTGTAGGTGATGTGACTGCGCCGTATTGAGCACTTTCGGCAGAGTTTCCTAATTGCATGAACACATTATCCACATCACTCATATCCTGCATTTTCTCTTCGAGTTCTATCGCCTTTTCTTTTACTTTATCAAAGGGCTGATCATTTGGATAAGTCAACGTCACTGAGACATAATCAGCTGAAGAATTGTCAATCGCCCCTTTTGGCATGGCAAAATATGTACCAATGGAACCGACAAACAACAGCAACGCAACAATCAGAACAACCCATTTATGGTTTAATGACCAGGTAACCAGCTTGGTAAAACGCTTAGCTGGTCGATGTTTTGGCAGCTTCGCTCTTTTCAGCAATCCCGCACTCATTAAAGGAACAACCGTTAATGCGACAATTAAAGATGCCAGCAATGAATAAGTGACCGTTAAAGCGAAAGGAAGCAGAAACTCTTGAAGCCCTCCGTTCAATAAGGCTACAGGCAAGAAAACGGCTACAGTAGTAAGGGTTGAAGCTGTTATCGCCACTCCTACCTCTTTTATTGCCTCCATCACCAATTGGATGGAAATCTTCTCCTGCTGCATTTTCCGGAAAATATTTTCAATAACAACAATACTATCGTCCACTAAGCGCCCAATGGCTACAGCGACACCGCCTAGCGTTAAAATATTCAGCGTCACTCCCGACAATGACAGCAGGAATAACGTAAAGCCAAGAGATAGCGGTATGGACACGATTGTAATAAATGTAGACCGTATATTTCGTAAAAAGACCATGATCACAATGGTGGCAAATAGGGCACCAAGCAGCACTTCTTTTACCATCGTCTGAACGGAAGTCTCCACCATATCAGCTGTAGATAAATAGATGGTCGATTTCTGGTCACTATATTTTTCATTGATTTCTTTTGTTGTTTTTTCAACCTCTTTACTGATTGTGACAGCATTTGATTGGCTGTCCTTGATAATGCTAATATCAATGCTTTCTTTTCCATTGAAACGACTGATGAGATTACCATCTTTCGCTTCATCAACTTTCGCTATCTCTCCAAGTGTGACATTTGGAGTGACCTTTAACCCTTTTAATTTTTCAATACTTGTTAAATCCCCGATAACCTTAATGTTACTAGCCTTCCCATCGATCACTTTTTCGCCTACGGCTAGAGCTGTATTCTGACCGTTAAGGACACTCATGACATCTTGGATTGAAACTTTCTTTTTAGCCAATTGTTCATTATCCACTTTGACTGAAAGAACAGATTGGGAAATTCCAAATGTCTGTACATCCGAAACTCCTTTAATATCTTTATACAGAGGCTCTAATTCCTTCTTCGTCAAGTCTATATTTTCAGCTGTTAATCCGTCCTTAAAAGTAACAGCTATAAATGAAATGGGAATCATTGATGTATTTAGCTGTGTAACAGTCGGTTTTGCCATGCTTTGTGGCAATGCTACATTGTCTAAAGCCTCTTTAACATCAAGTTTTGCTTGTTTCATATCCGATCCGGATTCAAAGGATAGATCTACTTTTGAAAACCCATCTCCCGTTGTGGAGTATATTGAGCTCTTTCCCTTAACTCCAGTGACTGCTCTTTCAATCGGATCTGTAACTTGTGTTTCCATCGTTTTCGAATCGGTGCCCTGCCCCATCGTGATAATCGTAACTTGTGGATTATCAGCAGATGGTAAAAATTCCATCGGCAGTTTGAAATAACTAACAACACCTATCAACAAAATAAATATGGTTACCAATGATACGGCAGCCTTGTTCTTAAACGACCACTTAGTAAAAAATTCCACGCACACATCTCCCCTGATTGTAAATTAAAGAACATAATTCCATTTTTAATATTACCATATATTACTAGTTAAAGAGTATAAAAATTATAACTTTTTACCCAGGGATTTGCGAGACATGGCAGGGCCTTTCGCTCCACATAAAAAAGGGCTGCCGCAGCAACCTCAATTATCAAAACTTTATTACTTGTAACCTTTTAAAAAAAGCATAATGATCGCCAATATGATAAGACAGATAAATAATAAAGGTCCGATGCCTGAACTATATACGAAGTATACAGTGATATTGCGGAAAGCCATCACAACAAGGAATAGGAGTAACAGGATCCCTAAAATAATGATCAGAGCGGTATTTTTATTCCGATACAACGTAACCAGCCCCATTTTTAAAGCTTTATTTGCACGAAAGCATGCCCCACAACATCATTCCGTTAAGAAACAATATGCCGCCAACATTTTGTACTATTCAGTATTTCGTTAAATACCTTTTTAGTAGCGAGAAAATAAAAAAGGGTTGTACAATTTAAACCTTGATTAGAACGTAGGGCACTCGCTTTCCTCGGGCGGTCCGCCCTCGGCTTGCGCCTGCGGGGTCTTCCCTAGACACGCTTTTCCCGCAGGAGTCTCGAACACCCGCTCCAATCACTTTGTTTTAACATTTAGATGGAACCCCTTTTGCTAGAGGATTAAAACTTGAGGACATAAGGATGCTTTTTAAACATGATTCTATTAAGCGAGATCAAATTGAAATGATTACTTTAGATCAACTGATCCAGCGAACCATTTGGTTCGTAAAATGGAGGCCGCCATTGTGTTGGGGACAATTGTAACACTTGGAAATACGCATGATAGTCACATCTTAGAGCCACTTGTTGGACAAGTAATTGAAAAAGTTGGAAACCAGAGGCTGCTGCTGCAGATGCAGCTTATAAAACACCGGCGATTACAAGCTATCTATTTGGTCATAAAATAACACCGGGCAGGGAATTTCAAAAGGGTTGCCGCAGCAACCCTTTTTCCCGAAATTGTAAAAATGAACCTACAACTCTTGAAGTTCATTGACCGTTAAAAACGTATACCCTTCGTTCGTTAACTCTTGTATTATCCCTTCAATCGCTTGAAGTTCTTTACCCGTATCATCATACATCGGATGCATTAGGATGATCGAACCTGGTTTTATATTTCCCTTCACATACTTCACTTTATCAGAATCTGAAGTGTAATAGCTATCTGGTTCCAGATTCCAGGTAATGGTTTCTCTATCATTTTTATTTAAGTAATATGGCAAGCCAACGATCTTTTTCCCATTTGGTGGCCGAACGTCAATTTCACCCTTATATCCGGAGTTTTGAATTAATTTATCCGTTTTCTCGATTTCCGCTTTGATATAGGAGGGCGATTTAAAAACCATTCGCCTGTGGGAATACGTGTGATTCCCAATCTGGTGTCCGGCTTCCGCTATTTTCCCAGCTTCCTCTGGGTACTTTTCGATTTCGTTACCAATCAGGAAGAATGTAGCTTTTACATCGTATTTATCCAATAACGGCAGGATCTGATTTACATTCTTCGATGGACCATCATCAAAAGTCAAAGCGACCACTTTTTGATCCGTCTCTACCTTATCGGTTAATCCTCCGAATACCTGATATGTTCTCGAATTCATCAATTTATACGTACCCAGCAATAGGAGGCAAACAACCAGGATTCCCACCCCAATGAATCTCAGTTTCTTTTTCATGACTATGACCTATCTTTCTAAAAGCTTTTAAATTCATGACTTATTATAGCAAATCACTGAACGAAAAAACTTATTGCTCTCTTCCGAACGAACCGTACACATTCACTTTACATGGATCAATTCAAAACGCTCACACACCAGCAGCATATCTTCTTTAAAGGTTTGGCCTATTTTGTCCAATACTTCTTTCAACCATTTTTCATGTGCATCCCACCAGTATGTATATGTTCGATCTCCTTCCCCTTCTGCAATCGCAAACTCTGCACTCACTTCATTCATCGGCAATACTTCGACCTTCACTGTTTGGATGATGGCTAAGGGCACATCTTCGCTACTTAAAATAATGCTGTAATCACCCACGGATGGTAATGGTTCATTTTCCTCTTCATAAAAAACATAACCAGAGCAAGTAGCCGTTTTTATCCCATCCATCACTAATTGAGCCAAATGATCGGGATCAGCCCCGAATTGCCACGCACTGACTGACTGAGGTTTTTCTTCACCTTTCCCTTGCCAAAATTCATTCCAATATAATTCCGCTTTAACATTCATTCTATGATCTCTCCATTCTATTTTGTCCCATTTAAAGGCTGAACCGCTGCTTTTAAGAGAAATGCAGAAATGATCAGGTCACGCATGATTCGCCTCTTCATGTTCTCAACTAAGTCCCCATTCTAAATCGCCTAATATCGGATTTACCAGTTTCATAATGTCATATGATACTTCAAACCCCTTGGAGTAACTGGATCAAAACAAAAATCCCCCTAAAAAACATGTTACATTACTTAGCTGTTATTACTAATGTTGTAACAACTTTTGATAAAAGAGTGACAAAAGGTAACTTGTGTAAATGACAAGCGATTTGTGATACTCGGTTAGATCCATTCATGATGCAGCCTTAAGGTCAATCAGGAATGGGAGATGACTAGGAAATTAAATCGATTAATAAAGGAGAAAAAAACATGAAAACGAAAACACGTAATTTGGGGCTTGCCTGTCTATTATTATCTGCCACCACTTTTACTGCTTGCACCGCAATTAACAATGTCCCAACCGAATCAGTAGAATCTCAAAAACCAGCAAAAAAGATAAGTACGAACGGCCCCCAAGATGCTAAAGAAGTAGAATCGTTCATGAATTCGGTGCTTGTCGATAAGATGGGGAAATACAATGTGAATGGCTCCAATTTTGTAGTTGTCAAAGATGGGAAGGTCCTGTTAAACAAAGGCTATGGTTATGCTGATAAGGATAAGAAAATACCAGTGGATAAGGATACCGTCTTTCAAATCGCTTCCGTTTCAAAGACCTTTACAGGCTTGGCAGCGATGCAGCTTGCTGATAAAGGCGCGATTGATCTGAACCATGATATTCATGAATATTTAGATGGCTTGAAAGTACCCAATAAAACAGGAACTCCACTGACCATGTTTAATTTGCTTACCTATACAAGTGGTGTAGATCTGCCTGATATTACTACGTATACCTCACCTGACTATATAAACCAGGAAATTCCGATGAAAGAGTTTCTTAAAGAGCATATGCCGACTGTAGTTCGAACACCTGGAGAATCATATACCTATGATAATTTTGCCTTTTTATTGGCTGGCTATGCGATAGAAAACGTAAGCGGCCTTAGATTCGATCAATATATGGAAAAGAATATATTCAAGCCATTGGAAATGAGCTCGACAAGTACCCGTTTCACCCCTGAACTGCTCGATAGGATGGCTGTACACTATGATGATAAAGGCACGCCACATCCAACTTCCGGTCATGCACCGACAGATGGGCCACAGGGCAGCATTCTTTCTACGGGAGATGATATGGCTAAGTATTTAACCATGTTTCAGCAGCAAGGTAAATTTAAAGGGAAGGAAATTATCAGTGAAAAATCGTTAGAGCAAATGCAATCCTATCAGGTGTTTGCAGATAAGACTCTGCCCATGACAACTGTCGGAGGATTCGAAGGATTCTTCAACGATTTAATGAATGGTCACCATGTAATTCTAAAAGGCGGAAGCATGCCTGGACATCAATCGTTAATTGCATTATTGCCGAAGAGCAATACCGCCTTTTACATGTCGTATAACAATGATTCCATGATGAGTATAGAAGTATTTGAAGAGTTTATGGATCACTATTTCCCAGAAAAAAAGAAGCCAAAGAAATCCACTTACACGCCTTTAAGCAGTAAAGAAGCCGCTAAATATGTTGGATTATACCAGAACACCCGCTTCCATTTCTTAAAATACAGGTTCACCTATAAGAACGGTAGCTTGTTGCTGGAGGCAGGGCCCTCAGGCAAGCACACCTTGAAGATGGTTCATCCCCTGTTGTTTGAAGATGAAGCTGGAAATAAATTAGCGTTCAAGAAAGATCATCAGAATCGGATTAAATACTTCTATTACACAAGTTCAACAGGTCTGGATTTTATTGCCGATGCACAAAAAATGCCTACAAAGAAGCCTTTCTCAGATGTACCGCATGACAGTTTGTATAAGACACACATCGACAATCTGTATGCATTCGACATATTCAAGACTCAACCAGACAACCGCTTCCATCCGGAAGGTATCATGACACAGGGAGAGTTTGCAGATTTACTACTTCGTGCACATGGTTGGTTTGGTTTTCCCGATGATATTGAGAAGAATAAAGCGAAAATAATTTCCGGCATTCCTAATTATAACCGCAATACTGTCATTACAAGACAAACAGCAGCAGTCATGATTCAAAATCTAAAGCAAATCCAACCCGCTCCAAAGGTCAAAATAACTGGAAAAACCGATAAATGGGCGATTGAAGCTACTCAAGCGCTTGTATCACAAGGAATTATTGATCCCGATATTAAACCCAAGGCAGATGGTTCTATAGATTTCCGTTCAAAGCAGCCTTTACTTCGTCAAGAAGCTAGTGCATTGCTTGATAAGGCATTTGGTTACTATACACTGCCCCTCAAAATCAAGTAACCAAATGGCCCCACAGAAATACTGCCAGCACCTAGTCTTAAATGGATTCTCAATCAAATAATCTGCCAAAAGCCATGAATATCAAATAGGTAAGCATGGCTTTTGATTTACCTTAACAATAACAAGAAAAACATGTAGCTCTCACAACCGTCAATTCAGCTGTCATTCGCTTTTTTCGCTTCTGTATTCATTTGTTCCCAATCACTTAAATACATACGTTTCATGATTTTTTTAGGATTTTCCAGTTTACTAATAAATTCTAAACTGTTGCCGTCTGGATCATTAAAGTGAATTTTAGCGTGCGCATATTCCCCATGAGGCATGACGAAAGGTTCAATTGGTGCAAATCCAAAAGCCTCTCTTGGCGAATAGCCTCTATCTTCAAGCCATACGACTGAGCTCTTTAAATCTTCCAATGATACTTCAAAAGCTATATGCCTGATGGAAGGATGATACTCAACCTCCACTTTTTCCGTTTCCCAAAGCCCCAACCAACTTTTATCCTTTTCAATCCATAGAAAAGCCAGGTTGTCTTCAACCTTATGATCCAACTGCAAACCAAGCCCTTCATAGAATTCAATGGAACGATTCAAATCACGAACCGGTAAATGTGCTTCATATAAACCTCTTATCATTCAATACACCCCTTTTTTCGTCAGATCGAAACCATCCTGATTCAATCCCTTTATCCTATTGTTCTACGGGGCAAATTCAATTTCACCCGTTACTAACAAAGTGATGACGATAACCCAAAATATAAAGAAAGACGAAGAAAAAACCAAAGAAATAATAGGAATCACTCTTTTCTCCGTTTTCTTCAAAATACCTATGATAGAAAGGACAATACCGGTAATCGTAAGGAAAAATGTTATATAATCATCAGCCAGGCTCCCGATATTTGCAACTCTAATAGGTGTAACAAAAACTATAAAAAAGCAAATAACTCCAATGACGAATGAAATAAAACTAATTACACCGTACCTCTTCTGAATAAATGCATCGTTTTCCATCAATCCACCCTTTCATGATCGTAATTTAAATAGTTTTTCTCCATAAAAATTATCTCACAAACAATTTTAACATATAATACCAATCGGTAGTTGTGCACAAAAAAGGTTGCCGCAGCAACCTTCCCGATGACAGGATAAAAAACGTTGAATTAAAGCTTCATTTTCATACCCTCATGAGTAGCTTTGAATCCTAAACGTTCATAAAAGCGCAGCGTTTCTTCCCGCTTTTTATCTGTCGTCAGCTGAATGATATGGCACCCCCGCTCCTTTGCACGCTCAATCGCATATAGAATCAACTTGCTTCCTATTCCTTTCCCCCGCTCTGAAGATGCAGTCCGAACCCCTTCTATCGTAGCTCTCCAACCTCCTTGATGGGTAATATAAGGAGTGAACGTGATTTGCTGCACCCCAACGATATCCTCACCAAGACATGCTACGATCAATTCATTATTCCCATCTGCATCAATGGATGCAAATGCTTTTAGATAGCTTTCAGGAAGGGGATTTTCATAGCGTTCCCTTTCCCTCCCCAATACATCATCCGCCAGCATCCGTACTATTTCACTTAAGTCTTTTCCTGTCGCATTCCTGAATGTGACCATAATATCCCTCCTGTTCAGTATCGCCCTTTTTTTCGTCATGATGGAAACCAATCTTTCATTAATAACTTCAACTAAAAGTTAGGCGGTCCTCTTTTCTGGAGGAAAAATAATGCAACTGTAAAAATTGGACCAACAAAAAAAGGCCCCCTTTAAAAGGAAGTCCTTCTTAGTAAATCATTATTAGGTAATTGGCGCAGGATTGAAAAGTACCAAGTCATTATGCAGGCCCCAATGCTCTGCCCAGGTTTTCTTTTTACCGCTGGCCACTTCCAAAATGAGGTGAAATATTTCCCACCCGACATCCTCTATGGTTGCCTCACCTGTAGCGATAGTTCCTGCATTTATATCAATGAGATCTTTCCATTGCTCGGTCAATGTATTTCGTGTAGATACTTTGATGACGGAAGCCATTGCCAGATTATAAGGTGTGCCCCTTCCAGTTGTAAAAACTTGAAGGTGCATGCCGGAAGCGAGCTGCAGCGTTCCGCAAACAAAGTCACTAGCTGGTGTAGCTGCAAAAATCAGCCCTTTTTCTGTTGCTTTTTCACCCGGAGCCAGTACGCCTGAAATGGGGCTCCCTCCAGATTTGGCAATGGAGCCTAATGATTTTTCCACTACATTGGCCAATCCGCCTTTTTTGTTTCCTGGTGACGGATTGGCACTTCGATCGGCATCACCTAAAGCAAGGTAGTTATCATACCAGTCCATTTCCTTTATTAACGCTCTCCCCACTTCTTCATTCACTGCACGGGGCGTCAATAGATGAATCGCATCCCGCACTTCTGTGACTTCAGAGAATAAAACGGTTGCCCCTGCCCTAACTAACAGATCTGTAGCATATCCTACTGCAGGGTTAGCTGTCACACCAGAAAATGCATCACTTCCTCCACACTGCGTACCGATGACCAATTCGGAAACCGGAAACGTCTCCCGCTGCCTGCGGTTCAACTTGATTAAACGTTCCTCGGCCATTTCCATAATGGATTGGACCATTCCCGCAAATCCCTGCTGATCCTGAAGTGAAATGATATCTGAATCGTCCCCGCTCGGATTTATTCTCATTGGAGACAGTTTTTCACACCCCAATCCAACTACCAAGGCTTCCCCGCCGAAATTCGGGTGTTTCGCAAGGTTCTGTATCGTGCGAATGGGAATAACCGCTTCAGGTGCATTGATTGCGACGCCGCACCCATAGTTGTGATTGATGGCGACAACATCATCAACATTGGGATACTTCGGGAGAAGCTCTTTTTTTATCCGGTTCACGACGAAATCCAGCACGCCCACTACACATTGAACGCTTGTTGTTATGCCTAATATATTCTTGGTTCCAATACTGCCATCTTCATTGCGGAATCCTTGGAATGTATATCCTTCAAGCGGGGGTAAAGTATTGGGAATATCATTTGCTACCGGCAATTCCTTTAAATCCGGAGAAGCCGGAAGCATCACCAGTGTCTCGTCAATCCAGCAGCCCTTACTGATTGATTCAGCCGCATAACCGATAACTTCCCCATAGCGGATGATGGCTTCATTCTCGACTATATCCATTAAAGCCACTTTGTGGCCTTGTGGCACTCTTTCTTTCAATTCAAGCCCACAAGGGAAAACGGTTCCTTGATCCAAGCCCCCCGTATTAACCACAATGGCGACATTGTCCATCCTATTAACCTTAATATAAAGCGGTACCTCCGTCAGCTGCGTTTTTGTATCCACTTTACCACTCCTTCATTCTAAAAAAGCTAACAACATCACTAAAAATACACGAGATCGGTTCTTCAGCTAACATATCTGTTTCAGACACTTATTTTACAAACACCGTTTTAATGGATGTAAAAAACTCTTTTGCTGCTTCTCCTTGTTCCCTGGAGTGGGAGCTGGAGTTTTTCATGCCCCCAAATGGTGCCTGCAATTCAACGCCTGCGCTCTCAGCGTTGACCCTGATCAATCCGGCTTCCATATCGTTAACAAATGAAAGCAAATGTTGGATATTGGCAGTAAAAATCGAAGCACTCAGGCCGTATTCGACACTGTTCGCAAGTTGCAGGGCTTCTTCGACTGATTCAGCTTTCAATAAAGCAATCACCGGACCAAAAATTTCTTCCTGTACGATTGCCATATCTGACGTGCAGTTATCAAAGATCGTAGGCTCTACATAAAAGCCATTAGCCTGAGTGCCTTCTTCAGCACGCTTTCCGCCAGTTAGAAGTGTAGCGCCTTCCTCGACTCCTTTTTCGATATAGGAAAGAACCGTTTTTAATTGATTTTCGCTAGCGCATGGTCCCATCCATGTCCCGCTGTCCAATCCATCCCCGATGGAAATGCCTTTCGTTTCTTTCACCAGCAACTGCTTGAACTCTTCATAAACTTCAGCTGCAACGATGACACGGCTTGTCGCGGTACATTTTTGCCCCGTCGAACGAAACGCGCCTGTAATGACTGCTTCTACAGCCAGATTAAGATCCGCATCCGCTGCAACGATTACCGGGTTTTTCCCGCCCATTTCAAGCTGGTATTTCGCTCCTCGTGCTAACGCCGCTTGTCCAATCCTTTTTCCAACGCCGTTTGAGCCGGTAAAGGTAATTCCGTTTACATCTTCGTGATCGGCGATGCCCTGCCCGATGACACTGCCCGGCCCTGTGACCATATTGATAACACCCTCAGGTAAACCAGCTTCTTCAAAACACTCCATGATCTTCGCACAGGTGATGGCCGTCTCTGTGGCTGGCTTCACCACAATCGTATTCCCATAAACGAGAGCAGGAGCCATCTTCCAGATCGGGATGGCGATTGGGAAATTCCAAGGTGTAATGACGCCCACTACACCAAGCGGGACGCGCGTCGTGAACATAAGCGCTGAACTGTCGGTGGATGGAATGACATCCCCCACTTTACGCATTCCTTCTCCTGCATAGTATTTCAGGATCGCAATACCGCGTGCCGTTTCCCCTTTTGTTTCTGCAAAGGTCTTACCCATTTCACGTGTTGCACATTCTGCGATTTCATCAATCCGCTTTTCAAGAATATGGGCTACTTTATATAGATACTCCCCGCGCTCTGAACCAGCTAGTTTGCGCCATTTGTCTTTCGCCTTTTTCGCCGCTTCTACTGCACGATTCAAGTCATCCCCGTTAGATTTTTGTACATATCCGACAATGGCCTGTTTATCGGCTGGGTTTAAACTTTTTTCAACTTCTTTTGAAATGGAAGCAACCCATTCACCGTTAATATAGTTAAGATACGTTTTTGTTTGAACTGTAGTTATCATATATAATCCCGCCCTTATTAGATTGATTGAATTGGTGTTTCTTTTGGAAAACGATCTAAAGCATTCTCTAATATCGTTTGCATTGCTGCATAATGGTCTTTTTCCACCGGAAGAATCGGTAATCTGACTGTTTGGCCAACCGGCATTCCCATAATCTCCATACCTGCTTTAATGAGAGAAACGGCATACCCTTTTCGCTGACGGCGGATATTGTTGATTGGCATGATGACCTGTTGGTAAATTTCTTTGACCGTTTCTTGATCTCCGCTCAGAATGCCATTATAGAATTTCCGTGAGATGTGCGGGATGTAATTGGATATCGCCGATGAGTAAGAGTCAAAGCCAAGTGGAACGTAGGCCGACATGGTAACTTCCGCAAGCGGCATTCCGTTCAGCCAGCCAAAACGGTTTCCGAAGGTTTGTGTAAGGAGTCCATTCAACTCCATATTGCCTAGACCGTCTTTGACACCGACCACCTGCGGGACCTCCGCAAGTGCTTCCAAAGTTGGTATTGAAAGTGAAACATTATCACGCTGATATACTATGGAATTTAAGTCTGTACTCTCTGCGATAGCTTTGAAATAAGCCGCCAGACCTGCCTGTTCTCCAGTAACAAGATATGGAGGTAATATTAAATATCCGTCTGCCCCTCTATCCGCTGATATTCTTGCAAGTTCCAGGGAAGTTTGAATATTTCCTCCTACACCTGTGTATACAGGGACTTTTCCACCCGTTACGGATACGGCCACTTCTACCATCAATTCATATTCCTCTTTACTTAACGATGGATACTCTGCTGCCGCACATGCCACGAAAATAGCCTCGAGTCCCTCATCTATTAGAAATTGGATATTTTGTGCGAGTGCTTGTTCATCAAGCTTATTACTTGTTGTGAATGGTGCCACGGGAAATCCGAGAATCCCTTTAGGTGCCTTGCGAATTTTATTCATTATCTATTCCTCCTTGCTTATTATTGTTTTATTGTAAGACAAATACACCGTCTGGTCAATCGTATATTTTTTATTTTCTGAAAAGTCAATCATCACCTCATCCCTCAATAATTTCGCTTCTAATATATACAAAAAAACAAGATAATTAAGGAGCTAAAAATGAAAAACGATATAAAAAAAAGACATTGACAAACAATTATATTTGTCTTACCATTGGACAAAACTAAATATTAAGAATTTTCACAAAGGAGGAAACAGCTAACATTGTAAGCGGTATCAATAAAAAAATAAAATACTTTTAAGGGAGTGAGTATATGAACGCTGGAGAAAAAGTTTTTCAAGAATCTCCTATATTGCCGAATGCTCAGAAAAAAACACGGACACGATGGTTTATTGTATTTATGCTCTTTCTGGTTACCGCTCTGAATTATGCAGATCGTGCGACGCTATCAATCGCAGGTACGGACATGTCTGGTCAGCTTGGTCTCGATTCAGTCATGATGGGCTATGTTTTCTCCGCTTTTGCATGGTCCTACGTAGCTGGACAAATTCCGGGTGGATGGCTTTTGGACCGTTTTGGCTCAAAAAAAGTTTACTTTTGGAGTATCACGCTATGGTCTACCTTTACGCTTTTACAAGGATTTATCGGATTTTTCGGTTCTGCCGGAACGGCTGTCATGATATTGTTCGGACTGCGTTTTTTAGTTGGATTGGCAGAGGCTCCTTCCTTCCCGGCCAACAGCCGCATCGTTGCTACCTGGTTCCCAAGCCATGAACGCGGAACCGCAGCTGCCACTTTCAATTCAGCCCAGTATTTTGCAACCGTTCTCTTTGCACCGATCATGGGTTACATTACGTATAAATTTGGTTGGGAATACGTCTTCTTCTTTATGGGCGCCTTGGGAATCATCGTCGCTTTCTTCTGGATGAAAACGATATATGGCCCAAAGGAACATCCGCGCATCAACAAAGCTGAGCTTGAATATATCGAAGCAGGCGGCGCTTTGATCAATATGGATCAAACCACTGCAAATAAAGAGGAAAAGAAAGGCGTCAACTGGAATCATATTAAGCAGCTTTTATCAAACCGTATGCTGTTAGGTGTTTATCTCGGACAATATTGCATTACAACGTTAACGTACTTTTTCCTTACATGGTTTCCTGTGTACCTTGTACAAGAAAGAGGCATGACCATTCTTCAAGTTGGGCTCGTCGCTTCCCTTCCAGCCATTTGTGGGTTTTTTGGCGGCATTCTCGGAGGGACATTCTCGGATTTCTTGTTACGGAAGGGATTCTCATTGACTGTCGCCCGAAAATTGCCAATCGTTGTTGGGATGCTTCTATCGATGAGCTTGGTAGCTGCAAACTATGTAGAGACGGAATGGGTGGTCATATTCGTTATGGCCCTAGCGTTTTTCGGTAAAGGATTTGGGGCACTCGGCTGGGCGGTAGTGGCCGATACCTCACCAAAGGAAATGTCCGGTGTCAGTGGCGGGCTTTTCAACACATTCGGTAACATTGCAGGCATTACAACACCGATCATCATCGGATACATCATTGCCACGACAGGATCATTTAATGGGGCGCTAGTCTTCGTATGTGCCAATGCTCTTGTCGCAATCTGCAGCTATTTATTCCTTGTTGGTGAAATTAAACGTGTAGAGTTAAAATCATAGTTAACTAAATATTCTGTCAGGGGGAAGAAATATGAACAATCAAATGCTTAAGGGTCATGTAAAAGTCGGCACACCGGTCATTTCAGAAATGAGCGTTATTCCAGTTGCAGGCCATGACGGCATGCTGCTGAACTTGAGCGGTGCCCATGCTCCTTATTTCACCCGGAACATTGTCATTCTGAAAGACAATGCGGGTAATACTGGTGTAGGTGAAGTTCCTGGAGGCGAAAAGATTCGCCAAACACTCGAAGATGCCAAACAATTGGTTGTCGGCCAGTCCATTGGGACATACAACAACATTCTGAATACCATCCGTAAGCAGTTCGCGGACCGGGATGCGGGAGGGCGCGGGCTTCAGACGTTCGATCTCCGTATAGCCATCCATGCCGTAACAGCATTGGAAGCGGCACTTCTAGATTTAGTCGGCCAATATTTAGGTGTTCCAGTTGCAGCCCTTCTCGGCGAAGGACAGCAGCGTGATAAGGTGGAAATGCTGGGCTACTTATTTTATGTAGGTGACCGCAATAAAACGGACCTTGGTTATTTAAGTGAGCCTGAAGCGGAAGATGACTGGATTCGCCTCCGTCATGAGGAAGCGATCACACCTGAAGCGATTGTCCGCTTGGCAGAAGCCGCCCACTCTCGCTATGGATTCAATGATTTTAAACTGAAAGGCGGGGTTTTGCGCGGGGAAGAAGAAATCGAAGCGGTGACGGCACTTGCGGAGCGCTTCCCTGAAGCCAGGATCACCCTTGACCCAAATGGCGGCTGGCTGCTTAAGGATGCGATTGAACTTTGCCGGGATCAACATCATGTTTTAGCCTATGCGGAAGATCCATGCGGAGCGGAAAATGGTTTTTCCGCCCGGGAAATCATGACGGAATTCAGGCGCGCAACGGGCCTTCCCACCGCTACTAATATGATTGCAACGGACTGGAGGCAAATGGGGCACTCCATTCAGCTTCAATCCGTGGACATCCCTCTTGCCGATCCGCATTTTTGGACGATGCAAGGCTCCGTCCGTGTCGCTCAAATGTGCAATGACTGGGGATTGACATGGGGATCACACTCGAATAATCACTTTGACATTTCGCTTGCCATGTTTACACACGTTGCTGCAGCCGCACCAGGAAAAGTCACTGCAATCGATACCCACTGGATTTGGCAGGATGGGCAGCGTTTGACGAAAGAACCTTTTAAAATTGTCGGCGGAATGGTCGATGTACCTTCCAAGCCCGGACTTGGAATTGAAGTCGATATGGAACAAATCGAGAAGGCACATCAGCTTTATAAACAAAAAGGACTTGGTGCCCGTGATGATTCAATGGCGATGCAATACCTGATTTCAGGATGGGAGTTCAATCCAAAATCACCTTGCCTTGTCAGATGATTTTTTCCAACAATGCGTGCGTCTCTCTCTTTAGAGCGGCGCATTTTACTTTTTTTGGGGTATAGATCTTCTCTTCCTCACATGCAAATAAGTGTATTATATTATATAATTAGTCTTACAGTATAAATACATATAGGGTTTAACAGAAAAGGGGTTACACAATGGAAGAATCGTCAAAGAAATTAGGCGTACAATCGGTACATCGCAACACTCTTTCACAACAAGTCGTGGATCAAATCGTGCATCTGCTCGTCACCGGACAAATGAAAGCGGGCGACAAACTGCCTCCTGAAATGGAACTTATGAAAGAACTTGAAGTAAGCCGGCCTGTTTTACGGGAGGCACTCAGTGCACTTGATACACTAGGAGTCATTACACGGAAAACACGTGAAGGAACCTTTTTTAACGATAAAATCGGTACACATCCATTCTCTGTCATGCTGGCGCTGGCTACGAATAATTTACCAGCGATCATCGAAGCGCGAATGGCATTGGAGTTGGGACTGGTAACAATGGCTGCCGAGAAAATCACAGACGAACAGCTGGAGAAACTGCAAGTTACGATTGACACGATTGCCAATAGTGAAGACAACAATTATGGAGAGGCCGATAAAGAATTCCACAAGATCATTGCTTTAAGTGCAAACAATCCCATTATTGAAGGCATGATCGATTCGTTATTGATTACCCATAATAAAATAAATAGCCTGATACAATTCAGGGAACGGGAACTGACTGTAAAGTATCATAAAGCCATCTATGCGGCACTTGCAGCGCATGATCCACATGAAGCATTCAGTCAAATGTACAAGCACCTTGATTACGTCCGTCAGAAAGTCCTTCAATATTCTCACGCAAATTAATATATCGTTTGTGGAAGATGGAAGTAATCGCAGCAAACTAATGGATCACTCAATGATTCAATTTCATAGGAAAGTGGATTTTTCAGGGAACCTATTTTGCTTCCAAGATTTCAGAGTTCAACTTATCTTTTAAATCCAATTGATAGCATCATTTTTTTTAAAAAACTGGATAGTAGTTGAACTATCCAGCCCCCGCTTATCCACTTTCGATTGAAATGAAAATGTTCCCCGATGAAGTCGAAACCTTCCTCTTGCAAATTGTTGGCTGACCACAATCCCCATCCAAAGCTCCACTCAAAAAAAAGTGCATCCCTGCTTACTAGCAGGAATGCATGTATCAGTCCCAAGTTCTGACCATCCTCTTTTTAATTTACTGCTTAATATGCACTCCAACCAGCATCTGCGGTGATGACAGTACCATTTACAAAGCTTGAATCGTCAGAAGCAAGGAACAATGCCACTTTAGCAATTTCTTCAGGTTTGCCATTGCGTGGATTGATCGCCATCCCCAGTTGTTGGCGAGAGGCGCCAAACTTATTGATATTCGTCATGCTGGAACCAATATTGGTTTCAACTCCACCTGGTGCTATTGCATTACAGCGAATGCCTTTTTCTGCATACATGAAGCCCGTGTTTTTTGTGAATCCCACCACCGCATGTTTAGAGGCAGTGTATGCTGCGCCAGCTCGGGCACCATATAAACCGCCAGCAGAAGCAATATTGATGATCACTCCTTTTTGTTTTTCTAAAAAGATTGGTAAAACCTTTCTAGTCGAACGCATGACGCTTGTCGTGTTAATGGCAAAAATCCGATCCCATCCAGAATCCTCAATATCCCCGGCAGGTTCCATGCCATCCATGATACCCGCGTTATTCACCAAAATATCCACTGTACCATACGTACTAACCGTAGTATCGATCAAATGTTGAATATCATCCTCCACCGCTACGTTCGTTTTAATGGCAAAGGCCATTCCGCCATTCTCTTTTATTTCCTCTACCGTTGCGTTCGCACCATCAAGATTTAAATCCGATACGACGACTTTAGCCCCTTCTCTAGCATAATCTATAGCAATTTGTTTCCCCATACCTGATGCTGCGCCTGTCACTACTGCAACCTTGTCCTGTAATTTCATTTAAACTCCCCCATTCATCTATTCTATTGAAGTGATGCCTATTGTACAGATGTTCATTAACTATCTTCCTTTATAGTATAATTAGTTAGTAGGCTTATACAATCAGCAAATGCTTACCTTGATGTTGAACAATGAACATAAAGGGTCATTTTTGTTCATCAATAGGACAATAACGAACAAAGGGTGAAGAAAAAATGTCTAATAATAACACTGGGATTGATAGAAGGATCAGGAAATCAAAAAAGGCTTTAAAAGAGTCCCTCATATCAATAATGCAAAATAAGGATTTTAGGGACATATCGATTACAGAAATAGTAGAAATCGCCGACGTTAATCGGGGTACATTTTATAAACATTATCAGTACAAAGAGGAACTGCTTGAAGAAGTCATGGAGGATGTCATAGCCGATTTGATCATATCTTACAGGGAACCTTATAAAAATGTCGATACGTTCACCATAAATGAACTAACGGCTTCAGTAATCAAAATATTTGAACATGTAGCTAACTATGCAAACATTTATACCCTCATTTTAAAGTCGAATGCATGGCCTAAACTTCTTGATAGAATTTGTAATGAATTAAAGAAACTCCCTTTAAAGGACCTAGAAGATTATCAGCCGAACCCGAAGATCAATACAGAGCTTGCCTCCAGCTACCAAGCATATGCGATTTTAGGCATGATCATCGAATGGGTCAACACTGGATTCAAGTATAGCGCTGACTATATGGCTGAACAATTGCTGGAAATCATCGGCAACAAACCAGTAAACGCCGTTTATAAAATAAACCATACATTTAAAGATGCCAGGCAGTAATAAGAGGGCTGCATCGGCAACCCTCCCTCAAATGCTATTTGGATGCACTTTAATCATTGACAGATTAAAGCTTCTATATTTAATAAGTATTTTGGAAGTTCATGAAATAAGAAAACTCTTCACGGCAGCTAAGAAGGCTGGTAAATTATCTTCATGCACAAAATGCCCGGCATCCTCTATCGTCACCAATTCGCAATTAGGAATAAGCTCGGAAACTTCCTGCAATTTGTTTTGGGGAATATGACTCGACCCACCGCCTACAACAAGAGTTGGCATGATAATGTCCGTAAGACGCGCCCACCATTCGGGATTGGGTTCATTCAGTTGCCTTAGAATCGAAGGCACAACCTGCCAATCAAACGGTAGAGGGCCAGAAGGTTTGGAAGGAACTTCGATTGGTCTATCCGAAAAAGGAGGAGGAGTGTCTTCGACAATCAACCTTTCAATCCTCGATGGAAATGCTTGTGAGAAAAGATAGGAAACTGTTCCCCCCATGGAATGCCCTATTAGCGAAAACCTTCCCAAATTCATAGCATTCGCAAAATGAAGCAAATCATTGCACATCAATTCAAAACTGTATGTATTAGTTCTCGCACTCCCACCGTGGCCTCGTTGATCTAATGCTAATACGCGATAATTTTCCCCCAATACGGCAGCCGCCTGATCCCATGAACCTGCACTTTTCCCCAGCGCATGAAGGGCAACAAGCGGTGGTGCAGAAGGTTCCCCACTCTCGCGATATTGAAAAGTGAGTCCATTCAAATCAATTTGATTAACCCGCATTTCCATCTCCATTCATCTCCTAGGATGGGATTCATAAACCCACCTATATAATTTCGATGCCTATTTTAAAAACCTCCTGAAATTTTATGTCCGCTCATATCAAATTATACTTTTTACCGAAGCAATCGCCTTTATCGTTATTATTTCGGCCTTCAACCCATTTATTCCTTCCTTTACCGATTATATCGGCGTTCAGCCCATCACTCGTCCTTCAGCCTAGCGGAGTTGACGGCGGAGAAATAATCCATGACAAATAAACGAAATTGCCTGGCTACCGGGGTGAAGTAGCGTTTTTCTGACCAGCCAAGCCCTATGGTTCTTTGACAGGCGGGTTCGGTTATCCTGATTTTATGGGATAATGATCCGGTTTGGTGGAGCCATGTCAATTCTGATACGAAGGCAATGCCCAACCCTTTCCTGACAAGGTCCGAGATGACAGCAGGTTCATCGCCTTCGAATGCGATGTGCTGGACAAATCCTGCTTCGAGGCAAAATTGGTCGGTTAGGCTGCGGAATCCGAAGCCTGTGTTCATACTGATGAATGGTTCATCTTTCACTTCATGAAGTTGGATGCTTTCCCTGCCAGCCAGCCGGTGATTGGGAGGCACGATCAGATATATTTCTTCGGTGATCAGCGGTTCCCACTTTAGGTCGGGGCCTTCTATCGGAACGGATGATATGCAATAATCGATTTCCCCTTCAATTAGAAGCTGTTTCATGGATGATATGGATTTTAGGAATTGTTGAAAACGTACATCCGGATATTTAGATAAAAATGTGCCCAATAAATCAGGCAGGACCCTAGGGATGGTAACGGCCAAGGTGATGTTCTTTTGGTCTTGATCCATTAATTCCACAATTTCGCGCCTTCCCTCATTCAGTTCCGCAAAAGCCCGTTCGACCCTGTTCAAGAATATTCGTCCGGCTGCATTGAGCTTGATTTTCCGGTGTTCCCTATCGAATAGCGGGACTCCCAAATCCTCTTCAAGCCGGGATATGGTTTTACTGAGCGACGGCTGAGCAATCTTAAGTAGTTCCGCAGCCTTCGTCATATGTTCCAGTCGTGCTACTGTTTGAAAGTACTGCAGCTGTAATATTTCCATTTCTCCACTCTCTTCACATAGATTTAAATCTATTATTACATAATCATTTATGTATTATACAGTATCTAAAAAAGCCATTATGATGAAATAATCTCATTTTGTTAGAAAGGGCAGGATCAATAATGAAAGGTTTACAACTTATACTTCAAGATATAAAAGCAATGTGGAAACATAAACACGGGAGAATCGCCTTGATTTTCCTTTTGATCGTTCCATTGATTTACTCTGGTTTCTTCTTGGCAGGATATTGGAACCCATATGGACAGATGGATCAGCTCCCTGTAGCAGTGGTCAATCTCGATAATGGTTCGGAAATGGACCATAAGCCAATCGAAGCTGGAAATGATTTCGTTAAACAATTGAAGAAGCAGAAAGAATTGGACTTTCACTTTGTATCAGCAAAGGAGGCTAATAAGGGTCTTAAAGAAGGGGCCTATTATATGGTTGTCACGATTCCGGATGATTTTTCGGAAAATGTCACGACTTTAATGGATGAAAAACCGGAAACGGCTAAACTTTTGTATACTGTCAATCCAGGTAAAAACTTCGTTGCCTCACAGATCAGCACAACTGCTGTTGAAAAGATGACTACAAAGATCAACGCAAGCATTACGAAAGTATATTCTGAAGGCATCCTTTCAAAATTCCACGATATTTCTAAAGGCTTGAAGGATGCCGGGGATGGAGCGGATGAGCTTCATCAAGGAACGGCGGATGCGAAAAGCGGCAGTGAGAACTTGTCCGATGGCATTCAGGACTTGAATACTGGCGCCCAGCAGCTGAAAACAGGGAGCACAAAGCTATTGGATGGACAAGAAACCTTAGCCGATGGTGCGGAAGGATTAACATCAGGTTCCCGGAACCTGTATTCCGGCATGAAGCAGCTATCGGAAGGACATCAATCATTGGAAAATGCTTTGAATGAAGTAAATCAGGGGGTTAAGAACTGGTCAGCCGGAAATGCAAAACTGATGCAAGGGCAAGAAGAGGCGGCTGATACAGCAAATACTCTTAAGAAACAATTGGATGCCTATATGAAAAGTCATCCTGATGCAATAAAGGACCAAGACTTCAAGCAAATCCTGGCCCTATCTGAAGGATTATCCAAATCAGCCACCACTTTAAATGCCGGACAAAAACAACTTGGCGAAGGTGCTGCTAAAGTGGCGGATGGACAAGACACCATTCTAACCGGGATGAAAACCTTTGGTGATAAGATGGCACAAGCTACCTCTGGTGCTAAGCAATTAAACGAGGGATCTGAACAATTAGCGAATGGATTATTTAAATGGAAAAATGGTTTCTCCACTTTAAATAACGGAATTGATTCGTTAGCCGGCGGAAGCAGCCAGCTAGCCAGTGGATCGACGGAACTTCAAGACGGACTGGCTTCACTGGAAACGGGATCAAGCAAGTTATCCACCAAGCTTAATGAAGCAGCCGATAAAACGGCCAGTCTTCAGTACGGCGATTCGACCACTTCGATGTTCTCTGAACCCGTGCAATTGGTTCAATCCAATCTATCGGAAGTTCCTAACTATGGGACCGGGATTGCCCCTTATTTTCTGTCACTGGCCTTTTATGTAGGTGGTATCATGGCTTCCAATATTTTACAGCTTGGCCGCAGGCAGAATCTAAAGGTTACCGGAACCGTTCATTTCATGAATAAATTAGGGCTGGTATATGTAATCGGCATGATTCAAGCACTTCTAGTGGATGCGGTCGTCCTTTTTGGATTCCATTTACATGTGGCAAGTGTCCCAGTATTCATTCTGTCGAGCATCATCGTTTCATTCACCTTCATGACGTTCATCCTTATGTTGGTGACCGTATTCGGAGTGGTTGGCAAATTCGCAGCAGTGACCCTTCTCGTGTTCCAATTGGCTACTTGCGGCGGAACATTCCCTGGCGAACTCGGCATGCCATTATTAATGAAAATCGGTTCATATTTACCTATGGCCCACTCACTAAAAGAGCTGCAAGAGGTCATCTCATTAGGAGGCTGGGAAAACTTGCGGACGCAGATATGGATCTTACTTGCCTATCTAATTACTGCAGCGATCATTGGCTGGATAGCCAGTCATATCCAGCATGCAAAGGTAACTTCAAAAGAAGTGACTTCTTGATATAAAGCGCAGTCTCATTTTAATGGCACTTTCCTTATGTAAGTCCAGCTGAAGGATGAACAGCAATATGAAGTGAAACCACTGAATATGGGTAAAAACGCGAATAAAAAGGTTGATCGTTCCTCCAAATTAATCTGGTTTGAGTCGAATTACATTGGCTGTCGGTCGAAATATTCCGTCCCAGCCCGAAAAAGCTTAAGTGAGATAAAGTAAAAGCCCCTATGCGTCTGATTATTCAGGTGGCATAGGGGCTTTTTGGTTGTGTCTTTAAGCGGTTTGATTCTTTTTCACGGCTGGTTTTTCTTCAGCCGGCCATGCACGCTTGATGAATAATGACAGAATCAGTGCCACAGCAACAATGAAGGTCGATACAAAGAAGGAGAAGTTAATTCCATCCAGCATCGCCTGCATTCCGACTTGGGCCTGCATTTTTTCCATCACCTCAGCAGTGGGCTGGCTTGTTAATTTGCTCATCGCTTTGGTCATTAAGCTCTCACCGGAAGAAGCTGCATGGTTGGACATGACCGTAACAAGCAATGCAGTACCGATAGCACCGGAGACTTGGTTAAGTGTGTTATTCATCGCTGTACCATGCGGGTTCATTCGGGCTGGCAGCGAGTTCAATCCGTTTGTCATGATTGGCATCATTGCCATGGAAAGCCCGAATGCACGAATGGAAAACAGAATCACAATGTGTGAATAAGATGTATCCATTGTAAATTTACTGAAGAAATACGTTGTGACAACGGTGATAAATAAACCGGTTGAAGCAAGCACACGAGCACCGAACTTATCGAAGAGCTTACCTGTGACCGGTGACATAAGGGCCATTAATAGTGCTCCAGGAAGCATCAGCAAGCCGGAATCAAATGGTGAAATGCCACGGACTGTTTGTGTATACAATGGCATTAGGATCATCCCCGAGAACAGAGCCATATTCAGCGAGATTGAAATCGTTGCAGATAAAGCGAACATTGGATGTTTGAAGATCCTGAATTCAAGCATCGGTGTTTCCATTTTAAGTTGGCGTGTAATGAAAAGGATCAGGGAAATGGCACCGACAATCAATGTTCCATAAACCCAAGGGCTATCCCAACCCTTGCTGCCTGCGGAACTGAATCCGTAAAGCAGGCCGCCAAAGCCCAGGCTTGATAGGATGACCGATAATTTATCGATTTTAATATCGACTTTTTCCTTTTTGTCTTTAAGCTTGAAGAAGCCGAAAATTAGCACTAATAAAGCAAGCGGAGTAATGAAATGGAATAGCATTCTCCAATCATAATGTTCGATGATCCAGCCTGAAAGCGTCGGCCCGATTGCAGGGGCAAACATCATGACTAAACCGAATAATCCCATTGCCGAGCCCCGTTTTTCAACAGGGAAAGCAGTTAAAAGTACGTTCATTAATAACGGCATCATAATTGCAGAGCCTGCAGCCTGAACCATACGTGCTCCCAATAATAGTGGGAATGCCTCCGCTACACCTGCAATGATCGTCCCGATTGAGAATAGAAGCATGGCTGTCAGGAAAAGATTACGCACTGAATATTTCCTTATTAAGAAGGCTGTTGCCGGAATCATGATTCCGTTCACGAGCATGTAGCCCGTTGTCAGCCATTGGACTGTGGAAGTTTCTATTCCCAGGTCTGTTTTAATTGATGGCAGTGCAATATTTAAAAGGGTTGAATTCAGTATCGCTATAAACGCACCGATCATCAGTATGGCTAAAATGCCATACGACCCTTTTTTTTCAGTTGTTTGTGCAGTACTCACTTTTTATCTAATCCTCCATCCAAACTATTGGTTCATTTAATTGTACGACGAGTATATCCAAATCTCATAAAATCAATAATATACCCCCAGTTCATTTTTTGCAATAAAAATTTACTTGTTTAAATAAGGGTTTGTACTGTGTTGGAAAATAGAGTACGATTACATTTATACAAGCAGTATAATGAAAATTAGGTGATATGATGAATAATCGAAGGCAGAATGTCATCGATGCGGCTCATAAGCTGTTTATTGATAAGGGCTACCAAGCCACGTCCATTCAGGACATTTTAGACGGCAGCGGTATTTCAAAAGGTACTTTTTATAATTATTTCCCTTCGAAGGGTGAATTATTTATTGCCATTTTCCGTTCCGTCTATACAAGGATTCGCCACGACAGGGAAAAACTGTTGATTGGTCAAGATTCAGCTGATATTGAAATTTTCATCCAGCAGCTCGAATTGCAGATGATGGTGAACAAACAAAGTAAATTGCTTATCCTGATCGAAGAAGTCCGTGTTTCCAACGACGAGGAATTAAAGCAATTCATCAATCAAACTCTATTGTTGAGCATACGATGGATGTATGACCGTTTTCTCGATATATTCGGGGAAAGCAAAAAACCCTATCTATTAGATAGCGTCATTATCTTTCATTCGATGATGACCCATATGAATCATTTTAGTTATCGTGCTAATGCGGTCGGTACACCGGACATACAAATTATCCGCTATTGCATGAACCGAATTGTCCATTTAGTCAATGAAGTGGCTGATAGCGGAGAACAGATCCTTGATCCGGAACAAATGGATACGTGGTTTCCCCACTTTAAAAACCATCTTGATCCTTGCCATAATGATTTGCTAAATTCCACCACGGATTTGAAAAAAGTGATAAACAATGCTTTTACTTGCGGTGAAGATCGATCAAGGGCAATTGAACTGGTCGATTTTATCCAAGATGAGCTGATGCAGTCCGACAAACCGCGAAAATTTTTGATTGAAAGTTTGCTGCTCACTTTAAAGACTCAATATGCAGCGCAGATACAAGGCTACATCGAGACTTTTGAAGAAAGCATCAACTCATGCATGGGCCAATGATGGAATGGTTTATAGAGGAAACACGCACCTACTAAAACGGTAGGTGTTTTTTTATGAGCATTTTTAATTGATAATGCTGCCCCTTTTATCTACGATCACTATATGGTGGTGGTAAATATTGGATTTAATATTCATTTTTTCATTCGGGATTTTCATTTTTGCTACTTTCACCAGTTGTTTTTTATATTACCCTGGAATTCGTTTCGCTTTTTGATAAGGGTGGGTTTGCTGCCAGTATTTTCGCATTTCTTTACGGGTTTTCTTTTTTTAGTGTGGTTTAATCCTTTTATGGTTATCCGCTTAAAAGGAATCTGCCAATTTGCAGTAGGTTATTTTTAAGATTGATTTTTGAATTGCAGGAAGAAGAAAGTCATTTTATAAAAAGAGTTGGTTTTATAAGAGAGGCCTAAGGAAAGACTATCCTTATTATACTAAAGGGAGGTCTAGTTATTTGAGTGTGAATGAAAATGCATTGTCCATTCTGGCTCTAGGCGGAGTGAATGAAATCGGTAAAAACATGTATGTGGTTCAATATTCAAACGATATGGTCATTATCGACTGTGGTGCAAAGTTTCCTGATGAAAGTTTATTAGGAGTCGACTTGATCATTCCTGATATTTCCTTTCTACAGGAAAATAAGGAGAAGATCCGGGCTTTAATCGTGACTCATGGGCATGAAGATCATATAGGCGGCATCCCCTATTTCTTGAAAAAATTGAATGTACCCATTTATGCCACACGTTTAACACTTGGGTTGATTGAATTGAAATTAAAAGAACATAACCTTTTGGGTGATACTGAATTAATCCAGATCGACTCGGATTCAACGTTGGAATTTGGGGAGATGAGTCTGGATTTTTTCAAAACGAATCACAGTATTCCTGATTGTCTTGGAGTCACCATGCATACACCGGAGGGTACGGTCGTCCATACAGGAGACTTTAAATTTGACTTAACTCCCATGAATGACCAGTATCCCGATATTCATAAAATGGCCGAAATCGGGAGTGCAGGTGTCTTGGCTTTATTATCTGAGAGCACTAACGCTGAACGTCCAGGCTCAAGTCCCTCGGAGCATCTGGTTGGCAGCCATATTGAAGAGGCGTTTATGCAGGCTAAACAGAAAGTCATTCTTTCCACTTTCGCTTCAAACGTCAATCGCGTTCAACAAGTGGTGAACGCTGCCCAGAAGACAAACCGAAAACTCGCCTTACTGGGACGAAGCATGGTGAATGTCGTATCCGTTGCCATCGAGCGCGGCTACCTTGAGGTTCCTGATGGGATGCTAATTCAAGCACATGAAGTCGATAATTATGCTCCTGAAAGGGTCGCGGTTTTATGTACGGGAAGTCAAGGAGAGCCGTTTGCTGCCCTGTCCCGCCTTTCCAGTTCGAATTATCGGGATATGAGCATATTATCTGGTGATACAGTGATCCTTGCCTCCACTCCAATCCCCGGAAATGAACGGGATGTTTCCCGGATCATCGACAACCTGTTCCAATTGGGGGCTAAAGTCATTTACGGTTCTGGGACTGTAACAGGCATGCATGTTTCTGGACATGCCTATCAGGAAGAGTTAAAGCTCATGCTTACCCTGATGAAGCCTAAGTATTTCATACCCATTCACGGTGAGTATAGGATGTTGCACCAACATCGGCTACTTGCTGAGTCTGTAGGGGTGGAAACGGGCAATACTTTCATTATCAATAATGGCGATGTCGTGGATATTGAAAACTCGGTCGCCCGTCAAACGAGAAAGGTTGCTGCCGGCAATACCTTTGTTGACGGTATGGGCGTTGGTGATGTTGGAGAAGTCGTACTCCGCGACCGTAAGCAGCTTTCCGAAGATGGGATGCTCGTAATTGTCATAACACTAAGCAAGACGGAAAGAAAAATAGTATCAGGACCCGATACCATTTCCCGTGGATTTGTATATGTTCAAAATTCCGAAGAGCTCCTTAGACAGGTAAATCGTCTTGTCACGAAAACGGTCAACGACTTGCAAAGTGAAAAAATATACCGATGGAATATCATTAAACAAACCATCAAGAAGGAACTAGGGCAATATCTCTATAACCAAACCAAGAAAAAACCAATGATCCTTCCGTTAATCATTGAGATTTAGCGTACACAAAAAGGAACTCGACTTCATATAGTCAAGTTCTTTTTTTCAATCTAGGTCTGATTTACTCGCTCTTGCGGCCATCGCCTTGTTTTTATTCCAAACCTTTAACTTCATGAAAATGGCAGCAAGTCCTATGATCACGATGAATAAAAGGCTTATGAAAAACCCGGGACGGATCTCTTTTTCAAGCAGTGTGCCACTGACCGCAGCAAAAATTAGCAGAAGTCCAAAAACGGCGGTAATCTTACTCCAAATTTTATTTTCCAAGATTTTGAATGAAGAAAGAATGATGAATGCCCAGTTATATAAAAGCAATATCCCAGCTGAGGTTGTAATGTATTCATAAATCTTGCCTGGCAGGAGCAAGGCTGTGATGATTGACCCTAAAAGCCCTAAGGCTCCAAGACCCAATGAGGGCAGTGGAAGATCCTTGAATTTTTTGATCTTTTGCATGAATAATGAGGGCGCATTCCCATCGTTGGAAAGCGTTACCAACAGATTGGTTACACCAAACAGTGAAGCGGTCATCGTCGAAAAACCGGCAATGATGATCGCACCATTAAATACATGAGGGAAAAATGTCAGGTGATAATTGTCCAATGCAGAAACAAATGGGCTTTCTTTTTCATTGAATGCTCCTAATGAAACCATGGTTACGGCTAATCCCAACGAAACCACATATATGATCGTAAGAACCATGAGCATGATCGTCCCTGCCTTTGGCGCATCCTCTTTCTTTTTCAGCTGCATCGCCATCAATCCAATGACTTCAATGCCGCCAAACGCATAAAAAGCATAGATAAGGGATGTCCAAAACCCTTTTAGCCCTTTTGGAAATAATTCATTGTACGTATTCGGAAATGATGGCGGTTTCCCTCCATCAAGACCAAACCAACCGAAAACGGCACATATTGCTATAATGATAAACATTACGATTGCCGCTGTCTTAATTACCGCAAGGATGTTTTCAACTCTGTCGAACCCTTTTGTTCCAAGCAATACCACAAAAATTGAAACAATGGCAAATCCAGCCGCAAATAGCCACAGCGGGACTTTCGGAAACCAAAATTGAGATAACAGCGAAAGCGCAGTAAGTTGACTTCCCATGATCAATATATTGGAGGACCAATAATTCCAGCCACAGCTAAAGCCAGCCCATCGTCCAAATGCTTTATTGGCATAATAACAAAAAGAACCCTCTTGAGGATCGGCAGCCGTCATCTTAGCAAGCAGATTATAAACGATGTATGTACCAAGTGCAGCCAATACAAAGGAAAATACAATAGATGGCCCTGTCGTTTTAATCCCTATGGTGGATCCAAGAAAATATCCTGTCCCGATTGTACAGCCTACACCGACTAATGATAGCTGCCACCATTTCATATCGCCTTGTTGTTCACCTGATGATTTGGAATCTTGTACAGCCTTCCCTTTAGCTGAACTGCAATTGGCTTTTGTCATAACATTACCCCCTTCCATCATTCATAGTGTTGATAATGCCACAATGAATTATGCAAGGAAGAAGTTATCATATGGTTAAATAATTCCTGATTAACATTGAAGTGATATGTAATGCCTCGAAGCATTATGATGCGATGGCACGAATGCCTTGATAGGCAAAATAAACCCCAAAACCAGTCAGTGATAATCCAGAGATTATCGAAATGGCCATTAAGCTTTTTTCATTTAAGAACCTGAGTAATCCATTCGTCAATGCCGCTACAAAAAAATCCCAGCAGGTAAGACCGAGGAAGATCATCCCACTATAGATGAAAAGTTGGGATGTCCCATAACTTGAAGCTGTCTTAGCTAAAACAGATCCATATATCCCTAACCAAAATAAAATGGATAATGGACTGGTCACTGACATGATGAACCCAGTTAAAAAGCAGGAAAATAAAGAATCTCTATTCCTGTATTGATTTAATGATATCGTATTTACCCGTAAAACACTTTCCATCCCAGAATAAATAAGCACAAATCCGCCAAAAAGCAATAGAAAGATTTGGACGATCGGGATTTCTAAAAACCGTACCATACCCACATACACTAAAATCATGAACAAGGCATCCGCGATCATCGCCCCTGTTCCAACGATCCAGGCATGCCAAAACCCGTTCTTGATTCCTTTATCGATACGAGCAGAATTCACCGGGCCGATCGGTGCTGCAAGGGTAAGTCCTAAGAAAAATTAACCCAGCAGTAAATGTACATTCAAAAAGCATCACTCCTTCGAGCTTGTTCATGACTTGTACATTCTATGTGACAACCCCTACCTATATCATCATACTGATAAAATATTGATGGCATTTCACGCGAATTACAACAAAAAAAAGTCGTGGGAAAGACCAGGCTTTCTCCTTTTTCGGCTTTTAGCTAGCTGCTTCTTTCTTGTCTGTACTAATGAATTTCAAAACAATCAATACAATGCATATACCAAGGATTCCTGAAATGATATAGCTCATATTGAGATGATTTTTCATGACAAGGGACATGACCGGCGGGCCTGCCGCAACTCCGATGAACCTTGATGACATGTAAAAGGAGGTAATCGTCCCCCTCTGTTCCTTTTTTATATTTTGGGTGATGATTGCGTCGAGTGTCGGCAATAACGCACCAATTGCTATCCCCACCAAGCTCGTTACGAGTAATAACAGGAAAACCTTTTCTTTTGTAAAACCGACAAATACAAGGCTAATTGAAAGGACGGCTAAACTGATCATGATGATCTTTTTCATGATTGGTAATTCTCCCTTGATTTTTTTCCCTGCAACATAAGAAGATACACAAAGGAAAAACAGTGGGATCGCTATCACTAAACCTTTTTTGACTCCATGCAAATCATGGATTTTTTCAAGATTGTCTGACAAAAAGAAAAGAACACCGAACAAAACCAACATGACAAATACACCAATCAGGAAAATTGTATATAACCATTTTCCTTCCTGCTTGAATATTTTTTTCGTATCACGCCAGAATTCTTTTAATTTCTTCGGCTCTTCCTTCTCTTTTGGTACCTTTATAAAGAAAAAGACCAAAACAATAGATATTAAACTGAAGAATGAAATCGAGAAGAATGGTAAAAACCAGATAAATGCAGCAAAAAGGGAACCCAATATTGGACTCAGAACTTTCCCAAATGTGTTCGAGGTTTCGATGATACCCAAACAAGCACTTGTTTTTTCATCATCATCCTTGTAAAGGTCCCCCACTAAAGGCAAAATGATGGGCGAGGCTCCAGATGCCCCAATCCCTTGCAATACTCTCCCAATGATGATCCATGTATAAGGATTATCCATTTTCCATGATGCATAACCTGCAACCAAGCCGCCAATAAGGGCAAGGACAAGGCTTGGCATAATCACCATTTTCCGTCCAAATCGATCTGATAAATAACCAGCTATAGGAATTAAAAAAATGGATGCAACGGAATAGCTTGTTATCACCATGCTCGATTGAAAAGAAGATATTCCCACCTTTTCTTCAAAAATGGGCAAAACCGGGATAAGCATTGAATTTCCAAGGGTCATTACCAATGGAATCGATGCCATACTGATCAGACACCAAACGCTTACATTATTATTTTGCTTCTCATGACCTTCCATACTTACACTCCTCATCCATTATAAAAGCAACTTAAGGTAACCTTCTTTGAAGATGTCTTTAATTATTATGTTATTGAACAGAAAGATTTATTCAGTAGCGCTCAACCCAAAATTATCCCTTGTGTTCCTAGTTTGCCTCGACTTTAAAATTCTTTATAGCAAATAACCCATTCTTTAAAAGAATGGGTTTCCAGTATATAAATACAGCGTTTTACTCGACTATTTCTTCCCTTCCACTTCTGCTAATAAGCAGCTTTAGGGACACCGTTTTTTATAAAAGAATGATATTGCTCTCTTTGCACTCCTTTAATATTTGGTCATTCCAAACCGAAACCTGAACTTCACCAATATGTGCTTTCTTTAACAAAAACATGCATAATCTGGATTGCCCTATTCCTCCACCTATTGAATGCGGAAGTTTTCCTTCCAATACCGCTTTTTGATATTCGAGCGTCGTACGATCTTCGTTTTTGGATAACCTTAATTGTTTTAACAGCGAATCTTCATCTACTCGAATTCCCATTGAAGAAACTTCAAAAGCACATTCCAAAAGTAGATTCCACAAAACGATATCTCCATTTAGCTCCCAATCATCATAATCTGGTGAACGTCCATCATGTTTTTCTCCTGATTGCAACTTTTTTCCAATCTTCATAATAAAAATCGCACCATATTTCTTTGCTACCACATTTTCTCTTTCCTCGGGAGTCAGATTCGGGTATAAATCCTCCAATTCCTGTGTCGTAATAAAGTGAATTTCATTAGGCAACACAGGCCTAAGCATAGGATGGAATTTAAACATATGAAGTTCGGTCGCCTTAATAGCCTTATATATTTTTTTCACTTCGGATTTTAATGTATTTAAGTTACGCTGTTCTTTTGCTATGACTTTCTCCCAGTCCCATTATCTACAAATAACGAGCATAAATTATCTAATTTTTCATCACGTCTTATCGCATTCATATTTGTGTAAATTCCTTCATCAAAAGTAAGGCCATACCTAGATAGAGTTATTCTTTTCCACTTTGCCAAGGATTGAACCACTTCTATTTGTTTATTTTTAATATCCAAAGCATCAAACGTAAGGATCCGTTCCATACCATTTAAATTGTCATTTATCCCATTACCCTCATTTAAAACGATAGGAGCTGATACTTTAATAAGGTTTAACGCATTTGAAAGTCCTTCTTCAAAATGACCCTTAATTTCATTTATCGCTATATCCGTATGCATGATATCAAGGATTGATTTGTATTTATTTGGCATCGATAATTTGGGCATAATTATCCTCCAACTTGTTTTTGACCCGGGGTTTAATAACGCATATATTGCAAATTGGCATCTTTCCATATGACTAAATTACATTATGAAGGAACTTTCTGGGTTGTTACTAAACACCACCAGCCTGATTGAATCATTTTCCATAATTAAMTATATACACTCAAAAAAGGACTGACTCAGATAAAAAGGTGGTACAAGTCCAATTGTTTGAATACATTCAAATAAGCAGGATGTATCAAACGATGAGGTGATGATTTGGGTGCTTTTTTCAGCTATGTATTATTAGGCTTATCACTGGCAGCTCCTATCGGTCCCATTAACGCTGCTCAATTGGACAAGGGAATCAAGAAAGGTTTTTGGCATGCCTGGATTTTCGGCTGGGGTGCCATTTTAGCGGATGTTGTCTTCATAGCCCTCGTTTTTTTCGGTGTCGTCCACTTTTTAGATAACTCCTTCATGAAGACATTTTTGTGGCTTTTTGGCTTTTTCGTCCTGACCTATACCGGAATCGAAAGTCTGCTTAGTGCGGGTAAAATTGAAGTGAATGTACGGAAAGCGAAAGATTCCCTTTTTTCTTCATTCCTATCAGGATTCATCATGTCCCTTTCGAATCCTTTATCCATTTTGTTTTGGCTGGGGATTTATGGATCAATTCTCGCAAACTCCGCTTCAAAATATGATATGAATCATTTACTTTTATACAGTTCAGGGATTCTTATCGGCCTCTTAGCCTGGGATTTCACAATGGCTATAATCGCCAGCACCTTCAGACGTTTTTTATCCAAATCCATTCTAATGGGCATTTCGATCATATCAGGGATATCCCTGATAGGGATAGGCATTTACTTCGCCATACAAGCGGCCAAGGTTTTATTTACATAAGATCTAATTGTAATAGAAAAAAGACCCAACAGAGGCAATGGCTATTCTTAATCCTGTATCGAAACTAGCATTTACTCGTGAGTTTAAGGGATTTACTCGTGAATTTGGTGCATTTACTCGTGAGTTTCAATGATTTACTCGTGAATTTGGTGCATTTACTCGTGAGTTTCAATGATTTACTCGTGAATTTGGTGCATTTACTCGTGATTTATAGGAGGTGGCATACTAGAAAAAAGGACAGCCAAATGCTGTCCTTTTTTATCCAAACTCAACCTAATGGGCCTTTAAATTTATTAGATGCTTCTTCCTTTTATTTGTTGGACCACTTGCTTGATGAACCCTTCTATTGCGACACTTTTAAATTCTTGTTCCCCGTATTTCCGGACATTCACTTCATTTTCTTTTTCCTCTTTATCTCCAAGGACAAGCATATATGGGATTTTCCCTATCTGTGCTTCCCTAACTTTATATCCCAACTTTTCATTCCGTTCATCGATTTTCACCCTTATGCCGTGACCCTTCAGTTCTTTTTGGACCTTTAAACAATAATTCAAATGAACATGAGAGACAGGGATGACCTGTACTTGCACCGGGGCAAGCCATACTGGAAAAGCACCAGCAAAATGTTCAATCAGGATTCCAAAAAAACGGTCGATCGATCCAAAGATCGCACGATGAATGACGACCGGACGGACCTTTTCATTATTTTCATCGATGTAAGTTAAATCAAATTTATCGGGCATTTGAAAATCAAGTTGAATCGTTGCACATTGATGGCTTCGTTTTAGTGCATCTTTAATATGAAAATCAATTTTCGGGCCATAAAATGCCCCGTCCCCCTCATTTAATTGATAATGTATCCCGATGTTTTCCAGAACTTTTTTCAAGGCTGATTCAGAATCCTCCCAAAGGGAATCATCGCCCAATGAATCCTCTGGACGAGTCGACAGTTCCACTGAATACTCGAAGCCAAAAGTACGATACACCTCGTCAATAAGATGAAATACTTGTTTAATCTCACTTTTGATTTGATCCTGCCGAACAAAAATATGGGCATCATCCTGACAAAATGTCCGGACCCGGAGCATCCCGTTTAATGCACCGCTATACTCGTGCTGGTGGACTTGACCGAACTCGGCCATCCGGATGGGTAAATCCCTGTAAGAATAAAGATTGTTTTTGAATATGAGCATATGACCCGGACAGTTCATTGGCTTCATCGCGAATTTTGTATGATCCACATCTGTGAAATACATATTTTCATGGTAATGATCCCAGTGGCCCGATTGTTCCCATAACCGCTGGTTCATCATGAAAGGAGTCCGAACTTCGTCGTAATCAGCGTCAGTCTGAAGCTCCCGCGAGAACTTCTCCAATTCATTTCTAATAATTTGTCCTTTCGGTAAATAAAACGGCATTCCAGGGGCTTCCTCCGAAAACATGAATAACTCCAATTGTTTCCCTAATTTACGATGATCGCGTTTGGCTGCTTCTTCTATGAATTTCAAATGATCCTGTAAATCCTTTTTCTTTCTGAAAGCCACGCCATACACCCGTTGAAGAACTTCATTTTGACTGTCTCCCCGCCAATAGGCACCTGATACACGACTTAATTTGAACGATTTTACATATGACGTGGATGGAAGATGCGGCCCTCTGCAAAGATCGATGAATTCCCCCTGTTGATAGAGCGCTAGTTTTTCACCCTTAGGAATGTTCTTTGCTATCTCCAACTTGAATGACTCTCCTCTACCCTCAAATAACTTAACAGCTTCTTCATAAGATACTTCGATTCTTTTAATTTCCAGGTTTTCATTTATGATATGTTCCATCTCTTTTTCAATAGCTTGCAGATCTTCTGAGCTCAAAGGATGTTCTAACTTAAAATCATAGTAAAAACCATCTTCCACGACTGGCCCCATCCCCAATTCCACATTTTCGTATAATCTCTTGATGGCTTGTGCCAAAACATGCGCCGATGTATGATGTAAAACTTGTAATCCCTCATCCGAATCCAGAGTCAGGATTGACAATTCGGCATCTTTATCCAACTTGAAACTTAGATCAACCAGCTTTTCGTCCAGTTTTCCTACTACTGCCTTTTTCCTTAAACTTGAGCTGATGGACCCTGCCACACTTTCCACTGTCGTGCCTCGCGGATATTCCTTTTGCTGCCCATCCGGGAATTGAACTTTAATCATTTTTTCACCCATCACATAAACACCCCTTTTTTGGTAATAAAAAAACGCACCCATCCCTATGCAAGGGACGAGCGCGTTTACCCGTGGTTCCACCCAATTTCCCATAAGCAAAAAACACTCATGGCTCTGGAGCTTGTAACGCRGCTTAGACGATATCAGTTACTCTTGTTCACCGATATRGCTCAAAGGCGGTAAATCAGTTTCCTAAGCCAGGAAGTTCGCAGCTGCCCTTCCCTCTCTGTWGACCGTAAAAATGATTCATGTCCTTATCATGGCAATAATTATAAAAATAAAAAACGCACCCATCCCTAAGTAAGGGACGAGYGCGTATACCCGTGATTCCACCCAATTTCCCATAAGCAAAAAACACYCATGGCTCTGGAGCTTGTAACGCAGCTTAGACGATATCAGTTACTCTTGTTCACCGATATGGCTCAAAGGCGGTAAATCAGTTTCCTAAGCCAGGAAGTTYGCAGCTGCCCTTCCCTCTCTGTAGACCGTAAAAATGATTCATGTCCTTATCAATGCTTCTTTGCATGTTAATGGTTTTTATATTGTTATATATATTACAATATATTCCCATAAGTGACAACCTCAATTTTTTTCATTCCATTACTAACACCAAATTGGTATAATTAGTAAAAAAGGAGTTTCCATGAAACGTTTAAGCAATTGGTCAATCGTATTTGCAGTGATTGGTATCCTATCATTTTGCTGTTCCCTTGCTTTTTCAAAAGCGTCCGATCTGCTTATGATTTCAGGATTCGGTGCGTTGCTAATTGGTATGTTATGCAGCTTAGGGGCCATGTATAAAAGTGAAAAAGGAAAGTCGAAATACTTGGCTGTGGCTGCATTCTTTCTTTTGGGTTTCATTCTCGTTTGGAATGAACCATTTCAAATCGTAAGGCTATTAACCCGGATGAAAAATTAAATGAAAAAACCCGTTCGCCATGACGGGTTTTTTCATTGATTCATTCTTCATCGGCTATCGTTCGACTTGAATTCTTTATTCCAAGCCATAGCGTAAGTCCAGTGGTCCAGAGTATTAGCGCGCATCCAAGGCCGAGCAATGATAACGGTGCAAGGATTTGATGCTCCCCAACCATGACGGTGTCTGGCACAATCAGCCATGTGATAAGCGCCAATAAGCAGAGAAGCACACCTGTTGCATAATAAACCTTGATTTGGAAAAGTGACGCCAATGGTAAAAAATGAATCCCTACAATAATGGCGATGACCCCCGGTATAAGATCGGTGTGATTGATCAAGTTACAGATGGCAATGGCAATCCCAATCAGCAAACCTTCGGCAATGAAGACCATATTAAACAAAAATCCGATACGCTTAAGACGTCTTGCCCCATCATCTGAAACTTGACTGGACATTTTTTGTGATGCATGTATTAATGAAATGCCAACGATAACCATGATGATTCCCACGAATATGGCTGCGAGTTCCACGTAGGGAAACCCCCACCCTTGCAATCCCATTACACCGGTACCCGCCCACAGTGTTCCGAAGACCGCCATGAAAATGACTCCAATTCCAGAACCGCGAAACGCCTCTTTCATCATCAGTTTCCTTTCATCCACAGTATAATCGTACATAGAATAGTATTGCACCACTTCCCCAATTATTCAGCTATAAAAAAATCATTTGAGATGAGATAATTGCCGTTTCGTAGATATAATTGGATTTTCGCAGATATAATTCGATTTTCGTAGATATAATTGGGTTTTCGCAGATATATTCCGGTTATCGCAGATATAATTGGATTTTCGCAGATATATTCCGTTTTTCGCAGATATAATTGGGTTTCGATACAAATCTTCATGAAAAAAACCTGAGTCCTCCAAGGGGTCTCAGGTTTTTTCATTCATATCAAGCCACATCTGATTTGTCAAATTGACAATCTTTCAATGAAATTAATTTGGTCTTATGATAAATCTTGTATCCTAGCCAAATCGCCAGGAATAGCGGCAGTCCGATATAGGAGACAGCGACGCCATACCAGTCGATGCTGCCGCTTAGGAATGCTTCATAGTTCTGCCCTGCAATGACACCCATGCAAAGGACGAATGAAAGAATCGGACCGAATGGAAACCATTTTGCTTTATATTTCAATTCGTTTATGTCACCGCCCTGTGCGACGTAGGCGCGTCTAAAGCGATAATGGCTTATGGCTATTCCAATCCAGGCGATAAAGCCGGTTAGCCCCGATGCGTTCAATAGCCATGTAAATACGTGATCCCCAAAAATGGAGGTCAAGAAGGCTAGCCCGCCAATTAATGCCGTGAGAATCAAAGCATTCATCGGGATTCCCCTGCGGTTGACTTTAGCAAGGAATTTGGGAGCTTGGTTATCTTTCGCCATCGACCATAACATCCGCGTTGAAGCATAAAGCCCCGAGTTCCCTGCGGATAGTAAGGAAGTCAATACGACAGCATTCATGACGGATGCCGCGAATGCAAATCCTGCGCGTTCAAACACAAGCGTGAAAGGGCTTACAGAAATATTTTCCACATCCCCGTTCAGCAAACTTGGACTTGTATAAGGAATTAATAGGCCTAGTATCAGGATGGCCCCGATGTAAAACAATAGGATGCGCCAAAATACTTGGCGGATCGCATTCGGGACATTTTTTTCGGGATTCTCACTTTCACCGGCAGCAATACCAACTAGTTCCGTGCCTTGAAAGGAAAAGCCGGCTATTAGAAAGATTGAGATGATCGATAAAAACCCTCCCTTGAATGGTGCCTCACCCATGGTGAAGTTTTCGAACCCGATCACCTTTCCGCCAAAAACCCCTAAGATGGTCAATAATCCAATAATGATAAAGAAAATGATCGCGACGACTTTTATTAAAGCAAACCAATATTCAGATTCACCATAGCTTTTAATGGATAGGGCGTTGAGGGTGAAGACGATTCCTAGAAATAATGCACTCCATAAGAGGCTGGGTACATCAGGGAGCCAGAATTTCATGATGATGGCTGCTGCGGCTATTTCCACGGCAAGGGTGACTGCCCAGTTAAACCAATAATTCCAGCCAAGTGCAAAGCCGAATGCGGGATCTACAAAGCGTGTGGCGTAGGTGGAAAATGATCCCGATACAGGCATATATGTCGCCATTTCCCCTAAGCTTGTCATAAGGAAATAAACCATGATCCCAATGCATGCATATGCAGCGAGGGCACCACCGGGCCCTGCGCTTTGGATGGTTGCCCCGCTTGCCAGGAATAATCCGGTTCCGATTGAACCGCCTATGGCAATCATGGTCATATGCCTTGCTTTCAGTTTCCTTTTAACTGTCGGTTCTTGATTTTCAATGAGATTCATGTCCATATGGTTCCTACCTCATTTTCTATTAAAGTTAAAAGATTTATATAGTCTCCAACAATCGCTTTTTCGGAAGACTATATGCGAACTAAGGGATATCATGATATATCAGGCTTTACTGGGTAGGCTAGTATCCGGTTTAATTGCCATTGCCTGGTATCGTCAGCCTATTCCCAGCCGGAATAACCTCATCCTGCTCAATGTCCATTCCACACCATTGAATTAAGGTAAGGGCGATGATCTCCGCTGCCGAAAACACATTGTCGAGTAGGATGTATTCATTTGGATAGTGAGCAACCTCGGTTACTCCAGGCCCGAACACGATTGCAGGCGTTTCACCGACATGTGTCAGCAATCCCCCATCAGTTCCCCACGGAGAGGCCTCGATTACCGGATCCTGTCCTGCAACCCGACGAAATTGATGGACAAGCGCATTCATCAGTTCATGTTCCACATCAATTGCCCCTGGAACCCAACGTGCCCCGAACCATTCCAATACCGGCGGATTTTCCTTGAACCATTCGTCCACTTCTTTCAGCTGCAATAACCAGTCGGCCATTTCTTCCTTCGCCTGCTCCATCGTTTCCTCCGGCGCAACGCCCATCCTCCCTTCGATTTTCACAAGGTCGGGAACGGATGACGGCCAATTACCGCCTTCAATGACACCTAGATTGATTGGAATCGGAATGGGCGTGTTTTGATAAAGCGGATCACTGATACGTGCATTTCGCTTTTCTTCCAAGGCACGAATATGATTGATGACGGTCATGCTTTTTTCAATGGCACTAACGCCTTCATACCTTGTTCCGCCATGGGCTGACCGCCCTTTTACATGGACCCGGAACCACATCGAACCCTGCTGTTTCGGAAAAATCCTCATATTCGTCGGTTCAGGAATAAGGGCAGCATCTGCTTTATATCCCCTCAGGACGGCCGCTAATGTTCCGGCCCCGCCGCTTTCTTCTTCAATCACACTTTGAAAAATGACATCTCCTTTTAATTGGATGCCATTTTCCTTCAATGCCTGCATCGCAAGGATCAGCGATACATTTCCACCTTTCATATCGGTTACACCGCGACCAAACATTCTTCCATTCTTAATGGCTCCACTATATGGGTCGTCGTCCCACTGCTCCCGGTCCCCATCCGGAACCACATCGATGTGTCCGTTCAAAATGATGGAACGGCCGCCTCCAGTCCCTTTCATGATACCTACCACATTGGGGCTGTTGGAAAATTCACTGCGTGGAGAATAGAAATAAGAATGCTTTTTCAGCTCGCCGCCGTCAGGTTCCCAACTATCGATCTGCAAACCCATTTCCTGAAGCTTCTGGGCGACAATGGCTTGTGCCCCTGCTTCATTTCCTTGCGTACTCGGGGCTTGTACCATTTTTTGCAATAGGTCTGTTCCTTCTTCCCGATAATCCTTGATCCATTGGTTTATCCGTTTTTTTATATCCGGCACTTTTATCCTCCTTATTCACACATATTCTGATAGATTACTGAAAGTCCCATTCCACCTGCCATACACAACGTTACCATTCCGTACTTAACTTGTGAACGCAACATTTCATGCATCAGTGTGACTGTTAATTTTGCACCTGTTGCTCCTACAGGGTGACCAAGTGCAATTGCCCCTCCATTGACATTGACGATATCCGGATTCAAATCTAATTCCTTGATCACTGCAAGTGCTTGGGCAGCAAAGGCTTCATTAAGTTCAATCAGTCCGATATCCTCTAACGATAGACCTGCTTTCTCCAATGCCTTTCGAGTCGCTGGTACAGGTCCAATCCCCATAACTCCAGGTTCAACACCTGCACTGGCGAAAGCCTTGATTTTCAAGAGCGGTTTTAATCCCTCTTTTTCTGCTTGCTGTTTGGACATTAATAGTAAAGCTGCCGCTCCATCATTCATGGGACAGGCATTTCCTGCTGTAATGGTTCCTTCATTTTTGAATACTGCTGAAAGACTGGCTAGCTGACTCAGATGAATGTCCTCGCGTACCCCTTCGTCATGGTTAAAGATTTGAAGACCTTTTCGATCCTTGATTTTAAGCGGAATAATTTCTCGCTCAAAGCGACCCTCTTCCATAGCTTTCCAAGCCTTCTTGTGGCTTTGATAAGCAAATTGATCCTGTTCTTCACGACGGATGCCGTATATTTCAGCCAGGCGCTCGGCTGTTATTCCCATATGCTCATTTCCCAAGGAACATATTAATCCATCTGCCAGCAGAGCATCCTCCATCGTTACGTTTCCAAATTTACCGCCCCATCTATTTTTCACGATATAAGGCACATTGCTCATGCTCTCCACTCCGCCGGCAATGATCACGTCCTCTTGACCAGCAGCGATAGTTAAAGCAGCGTTGGTAATGGCCTTTAAACCTGATCCACATGCTTTGATTACAACGTGCCCTGGGACACTGTACGGGAAATTTGCCATCTGCGACGAAATTCGGGCCGAGTTAAGGCCGCCTCCATGGACATAGCCATGCCCGAAAATCACTTCATTGACCTTATCTTTACTTAACCCGGAATTCTCCATTAGACCTTCCAATACTTGACGGCCCAATTCGGTAGCATTAACATTCCGGAGTGATTTACCAAAGGATCCAACTGCAGTTCGCGCCCCAGCAACGATGACAACCTCATTCATGCTTTTTTCCTCCTCTTACCTATTCAATGCTGTTTACAGTAGCCCCGATTTTCAGCGTCGCCTCTGTATTCCTTATCACATCATCCACCGTATATGGCGCCATGACTTCCTTCAGTACCAAACCCTCTTCCGTAACTTCCATGACAGCCATATCCGTAATGATCAAATCCACACTCTGCCTTGCCGTCAATGGAAGCGTACATGTCTTCAATATCTTCGATTCACCCTGCTTGTTCACGTGATTCATCAAGACGATCACCTTTTTGGCCTTCTGGGCAAGCTCCATCGCCCCGCCCATCCCCGGTACTCGCTTACCTGGGACGATCCAATTAGCCAAGTCCCCCTTTTCACTGACTTCCAAGGCTCCAAGGATGGTGATGTCGATGTATCCTTTCCTGATCATTCCAAATGCTGTTGCACTGTCAAAATATGAAGCTCCCATTACAGTAGTGATCGGGAACCCTCCTGCGTTACAGAGAGCAGGATCTTCTTTCCCCTGATCCGGACTTGGACCTGTACCGAGAACCCCATTTTCCGCATGGAACAGCACATGGATATCTTGAGGTATATGGTCGGCCACCAAGGTAGGGATGCCGATGCCTAAATTGACGATCAAGCCGTCATGGATTTCCTTGGCGGCGCGTTTCGCGATGCGATTTCGTACATCTACTGCCATGCCCATTTCCAATTCACCCCTTTTGTCGGAATCACCATATCTACATAAATGCCTGGTGTGGCAATGCACTCAGGATCCAATTCACCTACAGGAACGATTTCTTCCACTTCCGCAATCGTGAAGGCACCTGCCATCGCTACCAGCGGATTGAAGTTACACGCAGTCTTGTCGTACACCAAATTCCCAAGCGAATCTGCCTTTTTAGCATGGACGATGCTGACTTCAGAGGTCAAAGCGGTTTCCACCAAAAATTCTTTTCCTTCTATAACAATCTTGTCCTTGCCTTCTTCGGCTATCGTGCCAATCCCGACATCGACAAAAATCCCGCCTAGGCCTACACCGCCAGCACGGATCCGTTCAGCTAATGTCCCTTGCGGTGAAAATTCCACTTGCAGCTTTCCTTCAGTCATGAGCCTGCCTGCATTAGGATTGGATCCGATATGTGAGGCGATGACTTTCTTTGCCCTTTCAGCAGTCACAAGCCGGCCAATGCCGATATCAGGGAATCCAGTATCATTGCCAATCAAAGTCAGTTCCTTGACTCCCTTGGCAAGGATACCCTGTACAAGCGTGGGGGGAGTCCCCACTCCGCCAAACCCACCATACATGAGTGTGCAGCCATCGGAAATATGCTCCAGTGCTTCTTCGATTGTCACTATTTTGTTATTCTTCGTAATGGCCTGCTTCATACCGTTCCTCCTAAATAGCCTGCATGTCCTCAATCAAACCCTCCGAGTGCAATTCATGCTGCAACTCTTCAAGGGAAGCTTCCAATATCTTGACGAGGCGATCGATTTCTTCATTCGTAATGACTAATGGCGGAGATAGGATAACCGCATCACCGGCAATTCCTTCAATCGCACCTGCAGCAGGATAGATCAACAACCCCTTCGCAAAAGCCTTATTGACAAGCCTTGTAGTAAGGCCGACTTGCATGTCGAATGGCGTTTTTGAAATCCGATTGGAGACAAACTCAAGTCCAAGGAGAAGCCCTTTCCCTCGTACATCCCCAATGATATCGAATTTCTTAGCCAGCCCTTGGAGCTTCTTAAACAGGTATTGACCTTTCTCCTCAGCCGCCTGAACCAGGTCATTTCCCTCAAGGTAGGTAAGCACTTCCAATGAAACGGCGGCAGATAAAGGGTTTGCACTATATGTATGGCCGGCCATGATTGAATTCGAGCCTTTTAAAATGGGCTCCATGACACGGTCACTAATCATTGTGGCGGCCATTGGAGTATAGCCCGCGCTCATTCCTTTACCCAAGGCGATGATATCCGGGGTGACTCCCCAGTGTTCCATCGCGAACATTTTTCCTGTCCGGCCGATTCCCGTCATTACCTCATCGGCGATAAAGAGAATGTCATAGCTTTCGCAGATTTCCTTAATCCTTTGATAGTAGCCATCCGGCGGTGTTACAGCCCCGGCGGATGCCCCGATGATGGGTTCGGCGATGAAGGCTGCGATATTCTCGGAGCCGACCCTTTGGATGGCTGTCTCCAGTTCATCTGCACACTGAAGCTTGCAGCTGGAAGGTTCACTATTATACGGACAGCGATAACAGTAGGGAGCAGATATGCTAGGGAAATCCTCCAATAGCGGAACAAAACGTTTTCTCCTTGGTACATGACCTGACATCGATAAAGCGCCCATCGTAATCCCGTGATAACTCGTCCATCTGGAGACAATGCGATTTTTTCGCTCATATCCTTTTTCTTGCCAATGTTGAATCGCTATCTTCATCGCCGTTTCGGTCGCTTCCGATCCACTATTCACGAAAAATGACCAATTCAAATCCCCTGGAGCCAACTCACTTAGCTTCTTGGCTAATGCCTCAGCGGCTTCACTCGTAAAATGGGATCTATATGCAAAAGAAACTTTGCGGGCCTGCTCCTTCATTGCCTCGACAACCTCTAATACACCATGGCCGATACTCGCTGTAACCGCACCTGATGATCCGTCTATATACTGATTTCCATCTATATCATAAAGATAAATTCCATTCCCATGAGAGATAGTGGGATAGTCATGATCTAGAGTAGGCTTAATCAAATGATTGCGTGTCATGTCATCTCTCCTCTTTAACGTTGTACCCACTGTACATTTTTTCTATTAATCAATTAAGTTCCTAATTTGAAAAAATTATAAGAAACCAAGTTTACCAGCTAAAAGGTTCATCCTGAATCAGGATGGATTCTGTAGGGCAGCCTTCCATTGCATCCTGCATGTCATCATGCAGGATCTCCGGAACTTCGGCAATCCCCTGATTATCGTCCAAGATCACGAAAGCGATCCCTTGATCGTCATAGTCATAAATTTCAGGACCTGTTGAACCGCATGCCCCGCACGCAATGCAGGTTTCTTTATCAACCCATGTGTACTTAGCCATAGAAACAATCCTCCTATTTGACGGATAAATCTTTACCCCAAATATTCATGTCCTCATACTTATCCCAAATATTGCAATTCTTCGTTAATCTGCCGCCATATTCATATCCCAGCTGGTGAAAGACGGCATTCATGCCCATTGACAATGATCGTGCCAATGAATATGAACAATATATATTTTTCCTGATCAATTCTTGTTCCAATGCAGAGATGAGTACCTTCATGAAACCATGCTTTCGATGATGGGGGATTGTTGCACAGTCTGTTAATTCAGCATTATGATACATCTCATTCACTTCCGCGGATGCAGCGCTCACGATGGTTCCTTCATATTCGATAACACTGAAGATCGTACCTTCCTCCATCACTTTCTTGATATATCGCTCATCATTCATCGGTGTAGGATAGGTTTCAAAGATGGCACCATATAAATTCGCCAGCTCTTGTGCATCTTCCTCCGTAGCAAACCGTAGGATGTAATTCTCAGGCATTTGCTGGGATTCAATCAGTCTAGGAATCTGACTGACATCTTGGATGACTTTATCTTCCTTGATCCAAAAATCGCTTGTTCGCCTTTCATCCGTTAAATAGAAGGCCATGCAATAGGCATCATTCCCTTTGAAATACCTGCTCAATATTCCTTCCAGCATGAATCCTTGACCCAATGCCACAGATAAATCTTCATTCCTGGCTTTAAGTATCACTTTAGTAAAGCCCTGCTCCTTTGCGATGACAAGCGCCCGAGCAATTGCTTTTTTGATATCTCCCCGATAATCATCCATGCGCAAGCGCTGATTGGAATGATCATGATAGAGCTCCATCGTATAACATTCCCCAGTCTCCACCTGGGTGAAAAAAGGCAGTTTTTGAACAGGCATTATGTATCCCCCTTATTTAAAGAATTCGGGAGAAGAGATGCATATCATCCGCTTCTCCCGGCATTCTATTTCCAATTGAATAATTTCTTAACGGGTGCCTGAAGAAGCTGATCATACGTAAACTCATCAGGGTATTCACTCACATCATATATAGATAAGGCTTCATCAACCTTTTGATTCATCGAATCAGACACATAGATTCCACATTCCGGACAGTTCAAGGCTGGAACTTGAAGGACCCTTATTGAGCGTTTCCCATCAGGCATGATCCAGTAACAATCCTTCTTTTCGCTTTCTTCTACGTTAGGGGCATTACACCAGAGGCAATCCATCTTTATTCCCCCTTGCCTTCAGAATTCACCGAGCCGCTTCCGACCAAGGCGTTCTTTTTTTCTTGGGCTTTCCTTAATTTTTCCTTCATTTCGTCCCGTTTATCACGGCGATCCTTCAATGATGCATGTTCACCAGTGCTTTCATACGCTTTTCTCTTATCAAGACGGCGAAGGCCCTCTGGCACCAAGTTGAATTTCTCGTCCGTCATGAGAGCGGAAATCCCGACAGCTTCTTTCCTGTCCTCAGTACCATACACTTCATCAAAGTAAGCATCCGCACTGCCGGCAACATAATTCTTCGGCTCCGGATAACTTGTGATCACTCCTTCAAAGTTCCGTAAAACGACTTTATCCGGACTTTGAGAAAGCAGGTAATTCGGAGTCAAGGCAATCTTTCCGCCTCCGCCAGGTGCATCCACCACAAAGGTTGGCACCGCATATCCTGATGTATGGCCGCGCAGCGCTTCAATGATTTCCAGTCCTTTTGAAACCGGCGCCCTGAAATGCCCGATCCCTTCAGATAGATCACATTGATAAATGTAATAAGGCCTTACCCTTGCTTTAACACAGTCATGCATAAGCTTTTTCATGATATGTACACTATCGTTGATACCAGCCAGGATAACAGCCTGATTACCAAGCGGCACCCCTGCCATCGACAGCATGTCACATGCTTTTTTCGCTTCATCCGTCAGTTCAAGTGAATGATTGAAATGTGTATTTAACCAAATCGGATGGTATTTCTTCAGAATATTGCATAAATTTTCTGTAATCCTCTGCGGGAAAACGACCGGTGCACGTGTGCCGATCCGAATGATTTCCACATGCGGGATGGCACGTAAGTTACTCAATACGTATTCAAGGATCTTATCATTGATCAACAGGCCGTCTCCTCCAGAGATCAACACGTCCCTTACTTCCGGGGTATTCCGGATATATTCAATCGCCCCATCCAGCTGCTTCTTGGGAACACCCATGCCTACCTGACCTGAAAAACGGCGTCGTGTACAATACCGGCAGTACATGGAGCATTGGTTCGTCACAAGGAATAGAACGCGATCCGGATAACGATGTGTCAATCCTGGAACAGGGGAATCCTCATCCTCATGCAGCGGATCCTCCAAATCATATCTAGTCTTGTTCATTTCTGCCGAAAGCGGTACCGACTGTAAACGAATCGGACAGCGAGGATCATCAGGATTCATCAAAGATGCATAATAAGGCGTAATGTTCAATGGAATCGTTTGAGTCGAAATCCGGACTCCTTCCTCTTCATCCGGTGTCAAATTGACGACCTTTTTCAAATCATCCAGTGTTTTAATCGTATTGGTCAATTGCCAGATCCAATCATTCCACTGCTCTTCCGTTACGTCCTTCCACAATTCGATATCATTATAATGCCTGCGTCCACCAAGGTATTCTTTATTTTTTACATCAATTCCCATCAAATTCATTTAAATTACCTCCCCTTATTCTAAGAACTTATAAATATATACTCGCAAGAATGATGCCAACATTCAAATCAAGGAAAACGTAAGCAAAAGGGGGTAAACCTACCTTAAAACCGCAAGATATTTTTCATTACGCATATTTTTTTGCAGCCAGATTATTTGCACTAAGCAGAAAATTCAAAAAAAGAGGGCCTCGACACACGAGAGCCCTCTTCAAGGTACATCATCATTAAGGAAGTGACAGCGTTTTCAAAAAACCTCAATTTATTTCGATTCCTTTGATCCTGCCGAATAAACTTTTTCAATGCCATACTTATTTAACTTATATTGCAGTCCCTGTCTTTTAATATTGAGGGCTTCAGCCGTTTTGCTGATATTCCCGTTATATTTCTCAAACATATTGATGATCATTTCCCTTTCCATTTCTTCAAGAACGACAGGTAAATCAATCTTATTTTTCAATGGGGAAGGATGGTTCTGCGCATTTGATGCAGCGTAATTTCCAGAAGGAAAAAGATAGGCAGGAAGATGATGTTCATCAATCATATCTTCCCCTGCGTCCATGACATTAAAGGTTAACTCTATGGCATGTCCCAGTTCACGAATGTTCCCGGGCCATGGATATTGAAGAAGCCTCTGCATCGCCTTATGACTGATCCCGCGCACTTCCGTAAAAAATGATTTGTTGAATTTTTGAATAAAGTGATTGACGATTTCCGGAATATCCGTTTTACGCTCCAGAAGTGAAGGCATTTGGATCGTCACGACATTCAGGCGAAAAAATAAATCCGAGCGAATGATTCCCCGCTCCAACGCCTCTTCTGGAGAAATGTTCATTGCAGCAATGATCTTCACATTAACCTTTTGCTCCTTCGAACCCCCAACACGGCGCACCTCGCCTTCCTGAAGCACCCGCAGCAATTTTGCCTGCAGACCGAGGTCGAGACTATTCAACTCATCAAGGAAAAGGGTACCGCCATTTGCCTGTTCAAAAATGCCCATGCGATCCATCGCTCCGGTGAAAGCCCCTTTCGTCGTGCCGAACAGAAGACCCTCCATCAATTCCTTTGGAACAGCCGCACAATTTTGCGCAATGAACGGTTGATTTCGCTGAGCACTTACATTATGTATACTTTGCGCGACCAGCTCCTTCCCTGTCCCTGTAGGTCCATAAATCATGACTGGGGAATGTGTACGGGCCGCTTTTTTCGCCAATGATATGGCTTGCTGAAAAGCAGGGCTAGTACCGATCAAATCACTAAAATGATAGGTCGCCGTCCCTTCAGAAAACTTATTTTTCTTATGGGTCTCTGCCAGCTGGGAACGTAAATCGACAATTTGGTCGTACATATTCATGACCTTCGTAATATCCTTTGCGATTTCCACTGCCCCAGTAATTTCACCATCCTCATATAAAGGATACGTACTATTGATGGACGTTATTTTTTTCTCTTTTAAATTGACATATGTCTGAATGGACTCATTCGTTTCCATGCCTTTTTCCAATGCTACATGCAGCGTACTGGATTCATCAGTCAATGATGGATAAAGCTGAAAAATATTCTCCCCCAGCACCTGTTCACGATCAAGCCCGTCAATATGTGCCATCATTTCATTATAGAATACCGTATCCCCATCCTTATTCACGATATGGACACCCACATTAATCACATTCAATATCCATTCAAATTGAGTGGAAAACTGATTTACTGAAGATTTCATTTCTTCATCTCCGTTCTCTGTCATTTGATAGAATCACCTGTAAATTATAGCATTTAATGGGAAGCATTCATCCCTTTATTCTTATAAGATTAAAACTTCAACATAAAGGCAATAGAATAATAAGGTCAAAAAAAGGAATCTCGCATTAAGCCAAGAAGGTTATATAAGAAAATATAAAATATAGGGGGGATTCGGATTTCAGAACGAAGCAAAGAAACGAAAATAGAAATTAAACCGTGGGAAGATAAAGACCTGGAATTACTTTTTCAACTAAATGCCCCAGAAATGATGGAATATCTTGGCGGACCTGAAGGTAATGAACAAATCCTGAAACGCCATCAACGGTATCTGCAGATTGGGGAGAAGGGATGCATGTTTAGCATCATCTCGTTTCCAGAGGCTGAAGCAGTCGGTTCCGTTGGCTACTGGCAAACAGTGCGGAACGATGAAAATGTGTACGAAATCGGTTGGAGTGTCCTCCCTTCATTTCAGGGAAAAGGGATTGCTTCCCATGCTGTGAAGGCACTGATAGAGAAAATAAAAGCCGAACGAAAATACAAATACATTCACGCATTCCCCTCAATCCATAATGATGCGTCAAATGCAATTTGCCGCAAGCTTGACTTCAAGCTTACCTCCGAATGTGAATTCGAATACCCTCCAGGGAGCTTTATGCGTTGCAATGACTGGTGCTTGGAACTTATCTGACAATGGCCCCATTACCCTTAGGATAGTAGTAAATGAAAGAAATTTGGATTGTATTGAATTAAACTCAACCAGTTAAAAGTTTGTCAAAATTTTCAATTACAAACATAGAAGTCCATTCAATAGAGTGACAAAAGCCCACTCTCTCTATAAATAAGGGAGACTGGGCATTTAAATATATTTTTAGCTCTTTTTGTTTGATTTCTTGGAAAACGCTTGAGTTATTAATTAAGTAAGTAAACCCGATATTTATTAATTCAAGAATCCAAATTGTTCTAAATTTTTTAAGTAATATTGAAAATACTCATCTGAAATGTCAGTTGGATACTCTGCGACGCCCCTTTGAATAAGTGAACCTACAATCAACGCATTTAAATAACCATTCAATTTCTCACACTGGTCTCTTACAATAAACTCCGAAATGTATTTGCCATCTTTGCTTTCGAAGAATATATCGATTCTTCTACCTTCTTGTTCATCTAATAGTAAATGGTTGTAATCCCATTCGATTTTTTTTATTTTTTTCTCATTAATCGGATTTTCGTGATTATCCAGGACTTGTTCCTTGTGGTATCGTCTTTCTTCGTTTGAAAACAGTTTATTTAACACCGATGGATCATCTATAACAAGACACGTGAAAATCTTAGAGTATTCTAATTGGTCATCATTGACTAAATCTAGCACTTCTTTTTTTGAAAATTCTCTGGCTTTAAATTTAGATAAAATACGGTCAACGACCTGTTCCTTAGTTAACGATAATTCATCTTGCCTATATAGGTATTGTTTATATAACTTTTCGTAATTGTTCATTGTTTACCCCCTGCGTTTATTTGACGGGTCCACCGTAAAAAGCATGAGCTTTCGGAGCTCGCTTATAAGGGTGCCAATGCCAGTAATAACCTTTTTTAGGTTTACCATTAAGTTTGTCAACCTCATTTATTGGTTTTCCATTCTTAGCTGTTTTCGCATACTTTGTTGCTATTTACCAAGTAGTGCAGTGTGGTTGATTTCCCCTCCAGATGCTCACCGCCTGCTGCTCCCGCAGGAGTCTCGCACTTCCAATCAACCTTAAATCGTTTCGTTTTAAAAACAACAATCTTTACGAAAAGAGCCTTATTTAAATAGAGGATTTTTGTGTAGGCTTATTACACGGTAAGTCGAATTATGCCGAGTTCAGGTGAATTATTTCCCGGGAAAGTCGAATTATTCCCGGGGTTTGTCGAATTAATTCAGTGTAGGACGGATTACATCCTATCTTGTCAACGTACATATAATTGGAACTCCGCACCTTTAGAGTTTAATATAAAGGTATATGAAGGTTAGGTTGATTCCCTAATTTTAAGTTTGGTAGGTAATTTAATAACGTCGCGCTTTACTTCCAAATCATTATTTAAATATTTTATTAACTCTATGACAGAGCGTTGTCCCAGTTCCATAATTGGTATATCGATTGTGGTTATGGTGGGGGTTGTGACTTGGCAAATTGATTGATTATCATAACCAACTATAGCTAGGTATTCCGGTATTTTATAATCCAACGTAGTTGCCCTTTTAATAATTCCTGCTGCAACTTGATCATTTCCAGTAAATAAGGCAGTGGGTTTTTCTTTTAATTTAAAGATTTCATCACAAATACGGAATCCATCTTCAATATTAAAACCATGTCCAAATATCCAATCTTCATTGTGTAGTAAATTATTATCCGCTAACGCTTTTAAAAACCCCTCTTTTCTTTGACTCTGGGCCTGACTATACGAAGTATCGTAACAAAAACCTATCTTTTTATGGCCTTTTTTTATTAAATGATTAACAGCTTGGTATGTCGCTTCCGACTCATCATAACCAATAATTGGTATAGGGGCGAAATGGTGGTATTCATTACACAATAAAATTGGGCCGTATTTCAAATAAGGCTTTATTAGATTCCATTCATTTTCTAACGCTCCTAAAATAACTCCATCTACTTCTCGATTCTTTAATTTTTCCATAACATCCAATTCATTTTTCGAATCATAAAAGGTTTGAAAAATAAGAACTTTATAATCATTTTCCAATGCTGCCAGAGATACCCCTTTAACCAAATGGGCAAAGAATGGATGATCGAATCTTGGGACTGATAGTGCAATGGTTTGGGTTTTATTTGTCCTAAAATTCCGGGCAAGTGAACTTGGTGCATAATCAAGTTCTTCAATGACCTTTAAGATTTGTTCCCTTTTTTCTTTTGATACATATGGATGATTATTCAAGACTCTAGATACCGTTGTTTTAGAGACATTGCACATCTTGGCTATTTCGCTAATTTTAGTCATTTGATCACATCCTTGTAATAAGTGGTTGACATGTTATCGATTTCAGAAGTTATTATTAAACCGTTCCTCACATATCACATATTACCAAATTTTTCTGAGTTGCATTTTTACATGTTATTGAAGCGGATATTTTTAGCTAATGGAGGGGTTGTTATGTTATTGAATAAAAAGGGCGGGTTTCAGTTGCTGCCAAATGTTGAAGACCCAAAATATATTGTATTCTGTGATTTTGATGAAACCTATTATCCTCACTCCATGAGTCACGAGAGACAGAAAGATTTATATGAACTTGAAAGTTACTTAGAGGCAAAAAGTCACGATGGAGAACTTGTCTTTGGCTGGGTCACTGGAAGTAGTATCGAATCAATATTACATAAAATGGAACAAGGTGGCTTCAGATTTTTCCCGCATTTTATTGCCAGTGACTTAGGTACCGAAATCACCTATTTCTCAGAAAATAATTTTTTGGAAAATGATCCAGATTGGCATTCACAGATTACTATCGAAGAATTTAATAAAAGGAAAGTCGATGAAATTTATAATGTTCTACATAACGGCAATATACCATTGATTCCTCAGACTCAAATGGGAGTTTCACGCTACAAAAGAAATTATTATTATCAAATACAACATGAATCTGTCGACAAGAAGAACTTATCCACCATCCAAAGGGTTGCCAAAGAGTACGGGATAGGGGTAAACATTAATCGTTGTAATCCCCTTGCCGGCGATCCTGAAGATAGTTATGATATAGACTTTATTCCATTAGGTACTGGAAAAAATGAAATTGTACGTTTTATGCTAGACAAATTCGCGCTGAGTCGGGAGCATGCCATTGCATTTGGGGATAGCGGAAATGATCTGCTCATGTTAAAAAGTGTTAAACATGGTTATCTGGTAGGGAATGCAACTCAGGAAGCCAAGGAAGCTCATACTAAAATAGCGACAGGTACGTACTCTAAAGGAATATTAAGAACTTTGCAATCAATCATTAATCATTGAGGGGAAGTATAAGTAGTGAGAAGTTGGAGCGCTTTTGCCACAGCTTTAACTTTCTGCTAACGGTATGGTTTTTCTATCAAGCAAGCAATTCATTCCATGTTTCTTGACCTGCTTGCTTATCTGCCATAATCTTGTTTGCCTTTTGGTATTTATATAATGCCGCCTCGGTATTTTCCCCGAATATTGCATCAAGGGGACCGGGGCTATATCCTTCCATATAAAGGGCTGCTTGCAGGATCCATGTGATGTTGCCAGCAGCTCCTTTTTTTAAGGTGACGGTTGCTGTCTTGGTTTTAGGTCCCCATTTTCCATCGACAATTAGCTTTTTATTGTATTGCTTATTCAGCTCCGTTTGTAAACCTTTTATTAGAGCCAATCGAGTTTTTGGACCATAAAACCCATCACCTTCAATATTCGTTTTATATCGGCTATTTAACGTTTTTTGTATCGAAATTATATGACTATCTCCTTTGCTGGCCTTCGGCATTTCCATTTTTTCTAATTTGAAGGTAAGGTGAGGTTTTTTTCCTGCTTGTAACTGTTTATAGGATAACCCGCCCGTCATCTCCAAGTGGGGATAATCCCTGAATGAAGTCCAATCCCCGCCCCAGATAAATCCTAACTCTTTACCTATGGCAGCCACACGCTGCCATTTTGAGTTCACTGTCCATATCGCTTTCTTGCCATCATAATTCACAATGAAGAAATCAATAGCCAGTCCAAAATTATGATAAGATTGGCCTGGCTTAGCGTTTGTCACAATGGGCTTAGCTAGATTACTATAGTTTTTTCCATTGTAGCTGTAAACTCGTCCTTGACCATAAAGGTTGGCTTGTTCTTCTAGAGAGCGATAACCTGCACTTATCTGGACAGTGATCCCTTCATTATAAGCACGTTCCACCATTTCCAATGCTGATGCCTTCACAACAGGATTCATCCCTTTGCCCATCTTTTTCACTGATAGATCCAATAACGTTCGTAATGCTACCGTCAATGTAATCCCCCCTATTAAGTTCCGAAAGCCGTTCCCTTTCAGACTTTATATAAGCCTTTTTAATGGAAAAGTAGCATGGTTGGGAAATTTTGTTCTCATTTATTATAGAATGGAAGTAATAGGTTATTTAACAAACGTTCCAGCTGATTTCAGAAATCCGCTCCCTTTCCGCCGACTGCCTGCCAAGCCTCCTCGACGCAAGCGTCTGTGGGGTCTCGGCTAGCCAGTTTTTCGGCAGGAGTGTCGCAATTTTCTTCAATCCATTAAGGATTACAGTAAAAAATCATGAAGGATAAGCAAGTTTTCTTTTAAAAACATGCTACGGGGTGAGACCATTCCGAACTTCATTTTGATGACAAAAGGATATCTGGATTTTTTAAACTAAATTGATTGGAACGGAAGGTACGAGACTCCTGCGGGAAAAGCGTGGCCAAGGGAGACCCCACAGGCGCGAAGCGTCGAGGAGGCTCCCGGACCGCCCGCGGAAAGCGAGTGCCTGGAGTGGAAATCATTGCACATACCCTCTTTCGGAAATCCACTCCCTTTCGCACACTGCTTGCCAAACCTCATCAAAGCAAGATCTCCGGGATCTCGACTAGCCAGTTATTCGGCAGGAGGGTCGCAAATTTCTTCAATCCAGTTTTTATAGATTTATTTTTGGATTTTACACCTTTTTCCAATATTGATAACTGAGGTGAAAAATCTTGTTGTTCCTTTACAATAGAAAGGGAATTTCATTTCCCCCAAAAAAATAGACTGCTTCCGTTCGCCTGTTTGCGAATGAAAGTAGCCTAATAATGAATTATTTTATTAATCTCTTTAACTTATGCTTTTATTTCAATAGAGGGGCTTATTGTAAAGTCAGCCTCTGTTTTACTTTTCACTTCATCAAGTGTGATGCCATTTTGCAATTCAATCAATTCCATGCCAGCTTCTGTAAATTGAAAAACAGCCAGTTCGGTAATCAGGCAATGGACGACCTTTTCTCCTGTCAATGGCAATGTACAGTTCTTTTTCACTTTGGATTCCCCATGCTTGTTCACATGGTCCATAATGACAACAATTCGTTTTGCGCCTTGGACGAGGTCCATCGCTCCGCCCATTCCTTTTACCATCTTCCCTGGAATCATCCAGTTTGCCAAGTCCCCATTCTCGGAAACTTCCATCCCGCCTAAAATGGCTAGATCGATGTGGCCGCCGCGGATCATCGCGAACGATTCAGCGCTATCAAAAAATGATGCCCCTGATTTTGCCGTCACTGTTTCTTTTCCAGCATTAATCAAGTCCGGATCGACTTCATCCTTTTGCGGATAAGGCCCGATTCCCAGTAAGCCATTTTCCGATTGAAGCATAACATTAAAGTCATTTGGAATCATGTTGGCAATCAAGGTCGGCATTCCAATCCCTAAATTCACACACATACCATCTTGGATTTCTTTAACGGCCCGTTCTAAAATCAGTTGTCTAGTCATTCGAATACTCCTCCTTTTTATGCGTTAGCGGTTGTAAGTCTTTCAATTCGTTTTTCATAGTCATTTCCTACAAGTACTTTCTGTACATAAACCCCTGAAGTATGAATTTCATCCGGATCGAGCTCTCCAGTGCCCACAAGCTCCTCCACTTCGACAAGCGTGACTTTCCCTGCTGTGGCAACGACAGGGTTAAAATTCCTTGCCGTTTTCCGATATACAAGATTACCGAAATGATCTGCTTTCCAGGCTTTTACAAAGGCAAAATCTCCGACTATTCCTTTTTCCATAATGTAGGTGCGGCCATCAAACTCTTTATGTTCTTTACCTTTTGCGACTTCCGTTCCTACTCCTGTAGCTGTATAAAAGGCAGGAATTCCCGCTCCGCCCGCTCTTAAGCGCTCGGCCAGCGTTCCTTGGGGAACTAGCTCGACCTCCAGTTCGCCACTTAAGAATTGCTGTTCAAATAACTTATTTTCCCCTACATAAGAGGCGATCATTTTTTTGATTTGTTTATTTTCAAGCAAAAGACCCAGACCCCAATCGTCGACTCCACAATTGTTGCTGACAATCGTCAAATCCTTTACACCTTTGTTACGCAAAGCAATGATTAGTTTTTCTGGTATTCCGCTTAATCCGAACCCGCCAACGATAATGGTTGCTCCATCCTCGATTTGTTGAATAGCGCTATCAAAAGATGTTAATAATTTACTCATTTTCCATCATCTCCATTCTTAATACTATTCTATTAAATAAACAGTGAAGTTGCAAAAGCTATGATGAACACGGTCACTGTTTTCAAAACCGTAATCGCAAAGATATCCTTGTAAGATTGACGATGTGTCAGTCCAGTAATGGCAAGCAAGGTAATGACGGCACCATTATGCGGCAGCGTATCCATCCCGCCAGATGCCATCGATGCAATTCGATGAAGCATTTCCGGGGTGATTCCGACACTTTGGGCCACCTGTAAATAGTGACTTCCCATTACTTCTAACGCAATCGAAAGTCCACCGGATGCAGATCCGGTAATCCCTGCCAGCACATTGACGGCGATTGCTTCGGATACGAGCGGATTACCGCTTGCATCGAACACCCAGTTTTGAATGACCGAGAATCCAGGAAGCGTTTTCACCACATTCCCAAAACCAACTTCAGATGCAGTATTGAATATGGCAAGCAATGAACCCATTGCCGCAGCTGTTAATCCACTTGCCAATTTGACCTTGATACGTCCAACATTCAGAAGCATCGCTGCAATAATACCGATTGTCAATGCAACAATCAAAGACCAGGATGAAGTGACTGTGCTTACATCGGCAATGTTGAAAGTTTCCTTCAGCATTGATGCATCATACCAGTGCTTAACCGAAATGGCACTGCGGCTGAAAGCAAAATTAAACGCGACGACAAGGATGAGCGGTACGATGGACAGCCAAAAGTTAGGCAGGTTTTGCTGTTCTGCACTTTCTGGTTCATTAATATGTCCTTCCCCGTAGCCTTCACCATTTGCCACCGCTTGCCTGCGGCGGCGTTCTAACCAGAGCATTCCTCCAGTGAATACCATGATCGCGCCAATAATCCCCATTAACGGAGCAGCATAGGTATCTGTTCCGAAATAATTCGTTGGAATGATATTTTGAATCTGAGGTGTTCCAGGAAGAGCATCCATCGTATAAGTGAAAGCGCCTAATGCTATCGTTCCTGGCAATAATCTCTTTGGAATGTCTGCTTCTTTAAAAATTGCCGCTGCAAATGGATAAACGGCGAATGCCACTACAAACAGCGAAACCCCGCCATATGTAAGCGCCGAACAGGCCAGCACTACAGCAAGAATGGCCTGCTTTGAGCCTAGTGATTTTACGATGGTCTTGGCAATGGATGCTGCTGCACCGCTCATTTCCATGACTTTTCCAAATACCGCCCCTAGTAAAAATATCGGAAAAAACGCTTTTATATAGTTGGCAGCAAACGTCATATATGTCTCTGTATAACTCGGCAGCAAATGACCACCAGATAAAATGACCGCCAATAACGTAACAAGCGGCGCTATGATAATGACCGGATAGCCCCGGTAGGCTAAAAAGATTAAAAGTCCCAGCGCCACAACGATGGCTAGAATTTGAATCACCAATACTATTCCCCCTTTTCTTTTCTCCCCTTGCCCCAAAATTATTTCGGAGGCCTATTAGTAGAAACATTAATCTCCTAAATTCCACATTTTTAATTTTTCCGCTTTTACCATCCAAACCTGCCTTCCCCAAGTCAAGCTGAATGATCTTACTAAGTGCTTCCCAATTTTTGAGAACGCTTTCAACAATCTGTTGAATTACGAAATCCCTTTTCATTTTACGTGGTAACACCAGATAAAATGACAGATAGACCATTCACTAAAGTAATCAAGCAATTCTTGTGCCAACTTAAATTAAATGGAAAAACCTCAACTTTTAAAGCCTTTTCAAACATTTTATTTCCCTTTTAAAAGCTAAAACCCCTTAAAACTGTCAAGGTTTCAATACACATAAGTATAAACTTCAAAAAAGTGTAAGCCTTTTCTTACAATATTTAAATTTCCTCTCAATTTATGTACGGATTTCTTGACACACTCACAAATCACTAGAATAAAATAGTCACAAATATGTGTCTATTCTTAAGAGGTGGTTAGTTAAAAAGTATTAAAAAGTGCCCTTTGGCTAAAGGGCACTTCAGACTGTAGATAAACTCGATAATACTTGAGTTTGTCTACGGCTATTTTAGGGTTTGTATAAATTGAACGTTACGTGGAACGTAAGGCACTTGCTTTCCCGCAGGAATCTCGCACACCCGTTCCAATCTACTTTATTAAAAATTCAGATAGTATCCTTTAGCAAAAGGATACTTTTCAACAGTCATAAACCATATTTATTCATTTTTTCATACAGTGTTGTTCGGCTCACACCGAGTCTCTTTGCCGTTTCTGATTTATTACCAGAAGTCATTTCCAAACATGAAACGATTGCAGCCCGTTCGGTTTCATCCATCACTTCAGCTAAAGTGCGGATTGAAACTGACTCTTTATGACCCGTTATCTCTTTAGGGAGTTGCTTGGAACGTATCATTTCCCCTTCTTCAACAATATTCATTGCACGTTCAATGATATTCTCCAGCTCACGAATATTACCCGGCCATTTATAAAGGCGAAGCAGCCGTAATGCTTGATCACTCATCCCCGTTACGCGTTTTTTCATGAGGTTCTGGTACTTTTCAACAAAATGATTTACCAGTATTTCAATGTCCTCCGGTCGCTCCCTCAAGGAAGGAACCTGGATTTGCAAGACCTTCAGCCGGTAATACATATCAAGTCGGAATTCCCCTTTCGAGACCATTTCCTCCAGATTACGGTTTGTTGCAGCGATTACCCGTACATCAATCGGAATGCTTCCCGTCGAACCGACCCTCTCAATCTCTTTTTCTTGTAAAACACGGAGCAGCTTCACCTGCATATGCAGTGGCAGCTCACCGATTTCATCCAGAAAAATCGTACCTCCTTCAGCCGCTTCGAACTTACCTGCTTTTCCGCCTTTTTTGGCACCAGTGAAAGAACCCTCTTCATAGCCAAAAAGCTCTGACTCCAGCAGCTCTGCCGGGATGGCGGCACAGTTCACTTTGACAAACACACCCATGGCCCGTCTGCTGTCATTATGAATGGAATGGGCAAACAGCTCCTTCCCTGTTCCGCTTTCGCCCAAAATCAACACATTTGAGTCGCTTTTAGCGGCAATTTTGGCTTGACCTTTTACTTCCATGAAAGCAGGGCTTCTCCCCATCAAATGATCAAACGTATATGAGGCCTTATTTCTCTCGCGAAAATCGCCTTTGTACTTTTTCAGCTCTACTTCAAGTGAATTTATCCGTTTGGAAAGAGCGGTAAATTGCCCGACATTCTTAAAAAGAATCTTACCGACCGCCCCTATCAATTTCCCTTGTTTCCTTATCGGGGAGCGGGTTGCAATTATATAATTATCTTTAATTTTCTGTAATTCAGCGACCTCTTGCTTGCCGGTTTTGGCGACCACATGCATACGGGTGTTTTCAATGACCTCCGTTACATGTTTCCCTATTGAGCTTTCCTGTTCGACGCCAAGAAAATCCGCATAAGCGTGGCTCAGCATTTGGACATACCCTTCCGTATCGACCATCACCAAGCCGTCATAGGCAAATTCGATAATATCCTTAAACAGCAGTTCTTCATGATTATCGACATTAAGAAAATCACTTTTATTATTTGTAAACAATAGGAGATAAATCTGATATTCCTCATCACCCATTTGAACGATTGCTTTTCTGATAATCCCATTATTACCGTTCAAACGAATCGGAGTATTTACGGCTGGTACAAGTTTTTTTTCTAAAATCAAATTTATTTGCAGATCAAATTGATTCTCCGCAAAAGCCTCGGATAATACGCGATTGCAGAGAACGATTTCTGTTTCGTTTTTCATTACCAAAACACCAAAAGGCAATTCTTCCAATATCGCTTTCACTAATTCGAATTGAACAGTTTTATTATCGCTGACCATTCCTATTCTCCTTAACCCGTCTGAAGTTTCCTCCATTATATCATAGGAAAATGGGGCCAAGTCATTACCGTTCCACAATCAGCGCAGTTCCCTGTCCGCCACCGATACATAAGGTAGCAAGGCCTGTTTTTGCATCCCTAAGTTTCATTTCATACAATAAAGTCACTAAAATCCGGGCACCGGAAGCACCTACAGGATGACCCAGAGCAATCGCCCCGCCATTTACATTCACTTTCTCCGGCTTCAACTCAAGGTCCTTAAGCACGGCGAGTGACTGTGCCGCAAAGGCTTCGTTCACTTCCATCAAATCAATATCAGCTATTGTCAATCCCGCTTTTGCCAAAGCTTTTCTTGTCGCAGGCACTGGACCGTAACCCATGATTTTCGGATCAAGCGCGGCGTTTGCATATGACTTAATTGTTGCTAACGTTTCCAGTCCCAGCTCGTCCGCTTTTTCTTTAGACATTAGGACTAACATCGCACCCCCATCATTGATTCCGGATGCATTTCCTGCCGTAACCGTTCCATTTTCCTTAAAAGCAGGACGCAGCTTCGTTAGCTGGTCTATCGTCAGCCCATGACGAGGGTGTTCATCTTGGTCCACCAAGATCGTCTTTCCTCTGCGTTTATATTCAACAGGTACGATTTCATCTGCAAATCGTCCTTCAAGCTGGGCCTTTTCAGCCTTTCTTTGGCTATCTAAAGCAAATTCATCCTGCTTTTCACGGCTGATTTCCCACTGCTCGGCGATATTCTCCGCAGTCACGCCCATATGATATTGATTAAAAACATCCGTTAAGGCGTCATATGTCATGGAATCGACTGCTTCGGCATTACCCATTTTCTGTCCAAAACGATAATTTGGAAGTAAATACGGGGCATTGCTCATGCTTTCAATACCCCCGGCGAGAATCACATCAGCATCACCAAGGGCAATGAATTGGGCCCCCATTATTACCGTACGGAGGCCAGATCCGCAAAGTTTATTAACGGCCATGGCTGGCGTTGTTTCCGGAATCCCTGCATGAATCGCAACCTGACGTGCCACATTTTGCCCTAATCCAGCAGATAGAATATTCCCAATCAATACCTCATCGATCATGTCAGCCGAGATATTTGCCCGCTTAATCGCTTCCTTAGCTGCAACAACTCCCAATTCAACCGCTGAAACATTGGCAAGACTGCCACCAAACGCACCAACTGGTGTTCTTGCTGCCCCTACAATCACTACTTCTCTCATAATACTTCCTCCTTCTCCATTTTTAATTTTCCCAGTTTAATAAAATGACGGTCCCTCTCATTGATTTTCTGGGAAACGGTAGATTCTTCATACGTAAAAATCCCTTCTCCCGACTTCGTCCCAAGCTTTCCCTTAGCAACCAAATCACGAATCAAATCAGGGGCTTCCTTACTCTGATCCAATACCGGTGAAACATTATCGAAAACGCGCTGCCATGTATCCAGTCCGCCAAAATCAGCAATCTCGATCGGCCCTGTAAATGCCCAGCGAAAACCCGGTCCAGCCGTTATCGCTGTATCGATATCCTCAGCATCTGCAACGCCCTCTTTTAATAGATAAAAGGCTTCCCGCATCAAGGCAGTCTGGAGACGATTGGCGATGAATCCTGCTATTTCTTTTTTCAAGAGAATCGGAGACTTGCCGATTTTACGCATTAAATCCATTGTTGCCTTGACTATTTCCGGATTTGTTTCGTCATGCTGAACAATTTCAACCAATGGAACCAAATGGCCAGGATTAAAGAAATGCGTGATGACCATTCTGTCCGCAAACGAGGCCTTCCCCATCAATTGAGAAATCGGAAAGGTCGATGTATTTGAAGCAACAATGGCATCCGGTTTGATTATTTCCTCCATTTGCTCATATAGATTTAACTTCAGCCCGATGACTTCCGGAATGGCCTCAATGATAAAATCAGCATCCCTTACTGCCCCTTTCAAATCTACACTGTATGTAATATTCGCTAAAGCGGCTTGCTTTTCCTGATCAGTCAAAACCCCTTCCTCAATGAGCAGTGATAGATTCTCAGAAATTCGATTTTGGGCATGATATAGCAACTCTTCCTTTATATCGTTAATGGTCACGAAATAACCGCTTACTGCAAATGACTGTGCGATCCCGCTTCCCATTACACCTGAACCGATAATGGCAACTTTTTTAATCATCCAGCTTCCCCTTTCCGTTTCAATTACCTGTATTTACTCACCTTTTTATATATGCAATATTTATGCCAACGATAAGGGGAAATAAAATTCTTTTTTTATCCAGAAAATCATGATAGACTCTTACTCATTAACCTAAACCATATTTTTATAACCTTCCCTTTATATTTCCGATTGAGCTTACCTTGTGAAATATTCCCTGCTTACTATATAAAATGACAGACCTGGACCATTACATTTTTTATTGGAGGAATGTAAAATGGTTAAAGATAAAGTGGCGATAATTACCGGATCTGCTAGAGGAATCGGCTTTGAGATTGGAAAGATATTTGCTGAAAATGGCGCAAAGGTCGTTTTGTCCGACCTTGATCAAAACACAGTTGAAAAAGCCGCTTTAGACCTAAGGAACAAAGGCTTGGAAGTTATCGGCTTAAAAGCAGACGTAACAAGTGAAGAGGATATTATCCAGCTAATCAAACAAGCTAAAGACAAATACGGACGAATAGACATTTTCATCAACAACGCCGGCCTTCAGCATGTTGCACCAATTGAAGAGTTTCCAACTGAAAAATTCGAACTGATGATCAAAATCATGCTGACCGCCCCATTCATTTCAATTAAGAACGTTTTGCCCATCATGAAAGAACAGGGCTTCGGCAGAATCATCAACATCTCTTCCATTAACGGTCTGATTGGATTTGCCAACAAGGCAGCATACAATAGTGCAAAACACGGTGTAATCGGATTAACGAAAGTCGCCGCCTTGGAAAGCGCCTCTTTTGGCATTACCGTCAATGCCCTTTGCCCGGGATACGTAGACACACCACTCGTCCGCGGTCAACTGGAGGATCTGGCGAAAACAAGACAAGTACCATTAGAAAGCGTTTTGGAAGAGGTCATCTATCCACTTGTCCCACAAAACCGCTTACTTGATGTAAGTGAAATTGCCGACTACGCCATTTTCCTCGCAAGCGACAAAGCACGGGGCATCACAGGCCAGGCAGTCGTGTTAGATGGCGGATATACAGCACAATAAAAGGAGAAACATCTACAATAAACCCCGAATAAATGACACCAAAAAAGGTGCTCTGTATTCGGGGTTTTCTGCCTTTATGGGGTTATGGAAAAATTTGGTGGTATAAAGAATTCGCACATGTTACAGTAATATAGGGATATTTCCCATTTTACAAATACAAAAGGAGGCCTTGTCATGATTATTAAGTGGGTTAGACTGTGATAATTAAGGGGCAGGCCAATCATATGCTCCGGGAAGTATTTATTAATCTTCGCCATGGTAACGGCTATTAGATAATATTTAATACGGAGGTAAAAAACATGAGTGAACAGATACTTAAAATAAATAACGTGGATATATGTACAGAAAGTTTTGGAAACCCAAAGGACCCTGCTGTGCTTTTGATCATGGGGGCAATGTCTTCATTAGACTGGTGGGATGAGGACTTCTGTCACCGCCTCGCTGATTCGGGGAGGTTTGTCATTCGGTACGATCATCGGGATCTGGGGCGATCGGTCATTTATGAACCGGGTACCTCCAACTATACAATAACGGACATGGCTGACGATGCCGCGGGTGTCCTGGATGCTTATTCCATAGAGCGGGCTTCTATCGTCGGAATGTCGCTAGGCGGTATGATCGGCCAGATTCTTGCCTTGAGATATCCGGAACGCGTAAACACGCTTACGTTAATTGCATCAAGTGTGTTCGGGACTGTAATGGAAAAACTGCCTCCAATGGACCAGAGCATATTGGATCACCATGCAAAGAGTGCTTTCATGGATTGGTCAAATCGGGAGGCGGCCATCGCTTTTCTTGCAGATGGATGGAAAACTTTAGCCGGTTCCAAACCTTATGAGCAGGAAAGAATGTATAAACTGGCAAAAAGAGAGGCGGACCGCGCCAAACAACTACAAAGCAGATTTAATCATGCCATGCTTGCTGGCGGAGACGAATATTTTGATAGAATGGGTGAGATCAGCATACCTGTCCTCATCATTCATGGCACAGAAGATCCAGCCTTGCCGTACGAGCACGGGCTTGCTCTTGCAAAAGCCATCCCTCATGCTGAATTAGTGACCCTTGATGGATCAGGACATGAGATTCATAGTGAGGACTGGGATGAAATTATCGATTCAGTTATAAAGCTTACTTCGCGATAAATTAATAAGTTGCAAAATTAGCCATTATGTAAGGTGGCTGCCTTTTTATACTTTCAAATTTTGAAAATGAATAATCCTAGTAGGATTAAAGAAAAATGTGGGTTTACCACGTTATCGATATCCCTAATAAAGCCCAGTTTCTAGAAATTGGGCTCCCTTTACTTAAAAATCGTTATTAGCGCTCCCATAATGCGTGGCACTGTTTAAAAATCTAATAAGTTTATTATGGATGTTCGGTATACTCAAGAAGATGTACCTGTATTATCAGAATTGAACCGCACAGCATTAATTTCGGGTGGTAATTAAAGAAAACCTTCAATCAATTGTAATAGGAAAGTACATTTTGAGCTCGTAACGTAAAGTCAAATTTACTCTCCATATCTTGCCTCTCTCGTAACTCGTCTAAGAATGCTACTCGACATTTGATAGCATTGGATAAAATTTCAGCAGTTTTACTAGCACGAAGAAAGGTACTTGACCATATATGAATTCTGGTGGAACTAAAACTGAGGTATTTGTTACAAATTGAAATCCTGCATTAGGGCTTTTTAAGTACCTTGTTGCAGGTGAGAATTTACTGCATCGGGAACAGCTCCTAAAACATTTGAAATCCTAGAGGATTTTATAGAGGGTTTAGAAGGTTTTTACTATCCTTCTAAATCTAATGTAAGTCTTTGGGTAGAAATACAAACTTCAAACAAGCAAAACGATATCAACTTAATTAAGCACGCTTTAAATTTAATGGAAATATTAAAGATAATTTATACAATTGGAGAAAAAACACTAGATATGGATTTGCTGAACTGTCCAAGGAGGGCTTACTTAGTAATAACACTACGGATGACTTGGATAAACTTATCAAAGGTCTTTGTAGTGTTTATGCGGTTTGCTATGGACCAATCACCGTTTTGGAAAAAGGATTTACGTAAGGCGGTGCTAAGTTCTAACTGGACTCCGGCACCTGAAGAGCATCTATTCACGATATTGGTTGGTTCGATTCCTTGATATCCTGTCGTGGAGTTGGCGATAACGGTGTTAAAACCTGCTCTTGTAAATTTTTTTTTAAAAATATCACGCCATTCTGTATCTAAACCGCCTAATAGAATGGTTTGGTTATCTGGGTCATAGTATCCGTGAAGGGAGATTGCTCGCGCTTTAGATGTAATCAGTTGCACGGCTTGAGGCTCATCGAAGTTGGCACTGGTAATATGAAGGGTGTCATTGTTGCTAGATTTTAAACCTTCGAACAGGTATAGATTAGCAATGTCTTTTGCGGACGCAATTACCGCTTCTGATGTGCCAACCTCAATACCTCCACCATGTGGTGTAAATACCGTAATATCACTAGTCGGATGTTCTTGTACAGTAATAGAATAGTCTATACCGTATGTTTCATTAGCTTGTAGCTCTGCAAAATTTGCGTATAAATCTGCCATTAAAAAAACCTCCTTGTAATTATATGATATTCGCCAAAGATAGGAAGGTTCTTAATAGTAGGACCATAATTCTATTAAAATAACGTTGAATGTAATTGCTAGATTACTAAATCAACGCGATGTGTAAAGAAACTCAACATTTATTTTCAAATGAAAAAGACACCCTCTCAAGAAGGTGTCCATCCCCATATTATTGAACTGACTGAATTGACGATCCATATTTGCTGCAGCCTTCGTAAAATCGACAGCTTCTTGTAGATGACCCTCACACTAAGAGACAAACTAAGAACTTAGCGATCTTACTAAAATAGTCCAACGATGGTATATGTAATACTTTACGCCGTTTGAGTCCTGGTACAGAAGTAGACGTTTTTTTATCTGGAGGCACAGTTCTTGAAGATGTTATCTTCCTTGCCTTTGACAAAAATACTTGTTGTGCCCGATTCAGGGACGAAGAGGGAGAACCCGGTACTATCCTTATAGTTGACTGGCGGGACATCCAAGCCCTTCGCATCGAGTAATGATATTAGGGGGATCCTTCATTTTTGAAGGATCTTCTTTTATTAAGGCTGTTTTCACATACTTTGTTGCTATTTACCAGGTAGTGAGTTGTGGTTGATTTCCCCTCCGGATGCTCGCTTTCCTTGGTGCGGACGGTGAGCCTCCTCGGCGTAAACGCCTGTGGGCTCTCACCTGTCCTGCTGCTCCCGCAGGAGTCTCGCACTTCCGCTCCAATCAACCTTAAATAGTTTCGTTTTAAAAACAACAATCTTTACGAAAAGAGCCTTTATTAATGACACTGTATTGAACTAACCAATTTAAGTTAAGTCACAGCATAGAACAAAAACTTGATAGAATAATTGAGCTACTTGAAAATGATTAAAGAGAATAATTTCTTTTATGATTTCCAATTCATTTGTTCCCACACTTTGTTTATGCGACACAAAAGACATGTTCCCCATAAAGACAGTTCCAATCTTAAGCTACGCCCCCGTTAGCTTAAGAAGAAAAAACACCTTAGTTGGCATTTTTCGGCACAGTAAATTTGCTGGTTTATGAACTTTCAATGGAGATTTTCTTCATTAATCGTTTTAATTTATCTTCTGTAGCTGTTCCATCTACTGGTGTATAGATACTGCACCTTAAGTCCATGTCCCCCTGGACTTTAAGAGAAGTTAAATTAAACAACATCTTTCCGGCTTTAGCATGTCTAAATTCAATCATCATTTCTGGAGCTTTACTCACTTGACTTTCTTGCCATAAAGACTGAAATTCCGGGTGAGAATTACTCATTTCCTTAATAAATAGGTTATACCATTCATCACCTAAGTAGTGACCATAATAGGCACGGAAAATGGAAAGAAACCCCTTAACAAAATGCTCCCAATTCACAGCTAATGCTTTTAATTCTTTTCTTGTAAATACTAGATGGATCAAATTTCGTTGATCATCCGGGAGTTGTTCAAAATCTAAAAAAACATGTGCAGCAGCATTGTTCCAGCCTACAATATGACAATGTCGATCTGTAATGATAGTAGGACAGTACATCAGCTCAGCTAAAATTCTTTCCAAAGAAGGACTAAGTTTTGGCTGATCCTTCTTTCGATCAATAATGGGTGATTTCACTTCTAAAGCTAAATCATATAGATACTCTCGTTCATCATTATTTAATTGAAGAGCTGTAGATATGCAATCCAATACGCTTGTAGAGACCTTTATATCCCGACCTTGCTCCAGCCACGTATACCAAGTAGTACTAACTCCAGCCAAATGTGCAACTTCTTCTCTTCGTAAGCCAGGTGTTCTTCTCCGTGTACCAGCAGGTATACCGATAGATTCAGGCTTTATTTGGGATCGCTTCGTTTTTAAAAATGAAGACAAAGCTTCAAGTCTGTTTTTATCATCCATTTCTAAAACCTCCATCATAACATTTAACTTAGTAGTTATTATACCAGGATAAACACTCACTTGTAATAGGATAATCCCGAAGTATAATACAAATATACTATTCATTTGGAGTGATGAAAAATGGAAAGAGTCGTTATTACCGGAATGGGAGTAGTCTCTCCTATTGGAAACAACGTAGATAAATTTTGGAGAAATCTGACTGAAGGGAAATCGGGCATTTCCTCTATTGATACATTTGACGTAAGCAATCATAAAGCAAAAATTGCAGGAATTATTCGTGATTTTAATGCAGATGATATTTTAGGAAAAAATGAAGCCCGACGTCTAGATCGCTTTTCTCAATTTGCTTTGGCTGCTGCTGAACAAGCCTGGACTGATTCTAATTTAGATATTGATGATATCAATCTTGAAAGACTTGGCGTATATGTTGGTTCCGGGATAGGAGGAATTGAAACATTGATTGATAATGTGGATACTCTTCGAGAAAAAGGTCCAAGACGAGTTAGTCCAACCCTGGTACCTGCCATGATTTCAAATGCTGCCGCAGCCCAAATTAGTATCAAGTGGAACGCAATGGGACCTACTATGTCACCTGTTTCTGCTTGTGCGATCGGAAATACAGCTATTGGTGAGGCATTCAGACTTATTCGCTTTGGAGAAGCAGATGCCGTTTTTGCAGGAGGAGCAGAGGCAGCTATAACAGATTTATCTTTAGCTAGTTTTGGAAATGCTACAGCATTATCAACGAGAAACGATAATCCAGCTAAAGCTAGCCGTCCTTTTGATGTAAATCGAGATGGGTTTGTCATGTCAGAAGGAGCAGGAATTTTAATCTTGGAATCTTTGTCTCACGCTTTACAAAGAGATGCAAAAATTTATGCAGAAGTCATTGGGTATGGTGCGAGTTCTGATGCCTATCATATGGTAGCTACACACCCAGAAGGTAAAGGAGCCTATCTTGCAATGAAAATGGCTTTGAAAAATGCAAAAGTTTCTCCTGAAGAGATTGATGTTATTAGCGCTCATGCAACAAGTACAGAAGTGGGAGATCGATCTGAAACACTGGCCATTAAAAAACTATTTGAATCAAAAGCTTATCAAATCCCAATAACAGCTAATAAATCCATGCTTGGTCACATGTTAGGAGCAGCAGGAGGCGTGGAAGCAATTGCCTTGGCAAAAAGTTTAAAGGAAGGAATTATTCCTCCAACCATCAACTTAGAAAAGCCTGATTCATTATGTGATTTGGATTATGTACCAGGTGTTGCTCGTAAAGTGGAAATAAGTATTGGTCTATCCAATTCATTCGGTTTTGGAGGTCATAATGCAGCTATCGTTTTAAAAAAATACGAGTGAATTAAATTTCGCTCGTATTTTTTTCATTAAAATTAAAGATCCTCAAGAGAACCTTTAGTTAGTAATGGGTCTTATAAACTTTGTGCCCCTATTCCTATTTTCTTTAATAAATAAATTAATTGTTCTTTCTCTTCGTTAGTAATGAATGAAACATTTTCTGAGATTGTTGCAACGTGTTTTGGGAAAATCTTGTCAAAAAGTGCTTTTCCTTCTTCCGTTATGACGACATTAGAAGCCCTTCTATCATTAGGGTTTGGTTGTCTTTCTACAAACCTTTTCTTTTCTAACTTATCTACGACATAGGTGATACTTCCACTTGGAATAGAGAACGTCTCACTGATCTTTTGGACAGGATGCGGACCTTTATTGTAAAGCAATTCAAGAATCATAAAATTTTCCCTACTAATATTATGACTTTCAATATCTTTCAGTACGTTTTCAGAAACAGCTTGGGAAGCTTTCAGCCAAACACGTAACAACCTCAAATCCAACTGACTTTGTTCATCTCCTTGATACATTCACCGAACCTCCTATTACAATAATTTTTAAAATTCAATTTAGGTTATCTTGGTTTTCTGTATAAAGGATAATCAACTTCAGTTGGAATTTCTATTAGCAGCATCCGAAGTTCTTCACCTTTAGGCTGAATGGTAAAGCTTTCAACTTTCTCTGATTGAATAATGATGAAATCCTTATTATCAAATGAAACCTCCAATTCATCAATAACACCGCCATTACCTCTAATAGCTAAACCAGCTAGTGTCCGATTAGGTGAAAGAGCATAATTATAGGTTGCACCATTTCCAAGTTCAACATCGTACATTTTGGCATCTGTCACGAGATTGATTGGTGAATGTTCACCTAATATCGTCTTAGTCATTACACCGTTTTCCGAAGTGATTGGGAAATCTTCATGCACGTATTTTGAGTAAGTGGGTGTTCGCTTTATGGCTTGGCTTAAGTGCGGCTCGAACCAAATTTGAAACCCTTCTGACGGCTCAAGAAGAGATTCGGCATGTTGCACACCTGAGCCGGTTTGCATCACCTGAACACCACCAGCACCTACTTCGCTAATCGTACCAAGCGTATCTTGGTGACGACCTCTCCCCATAATGTTGTAGCTTAATATCTCAAAACCTTGATGAGGATGAAAACCAATACCACCTTCACCCTCAGATTTTGCCCATGCCCAGTAAAATAATGGTCCTAGCCTATTTATTAGTGATCCTTCTCCAGAAAAGCCAATGGGTTTTTGTTCTATTATTTTACCGCCATCAAACTGCCCAAACGCCTGATCCTGTGGTTTAATAATTTTACTATCCATTCTAATTCCTCCTTTATGTTAATAATTAAAGCAATGAGCCAAAATTTATAAGTAATATAATTAATCCAAGAATTAATAAAACAATCGGCATCATCATTTTGCTTACAGAATCTTTAATTTTGATGTGTGTGAAAATTGCCCCAAGCATTGTCCCAACAATAAATAAACCACCCCACGCAGCTAACTTATCATTCCAAATACCTGAGATAACTAGTACTGCTCCAATAACTTCAACAAGACCTGTAAATATCCTAAAACCTCCTGGATACCCATAACGCCCAAATTCATCCACCATTTGCTTTGAACCGAACTTCATAAATCCAAACATTAGGAATCCTAATCCTAATATACTTTGAAGAATAATTGATAAAACAGTCATTTATTTCCTCTCCCTTTATCCTAATATTATTTATCCTAAACTTAGTACTTTTTTATCCTAACATTAGGATAAGTCTTGTGTCAACAAAAAAAACAACCCGATTTATGGTTATTGGGTTGTTTTTTAACTACTATTCAAATTGTTTCTTCTTCAACTATCCTGCCCCTTTAGCTCATAAGAAAAAGAGCTGCCAAAGCAACTCCTTTATTTAAGTGGGTTGATGTGGGATACACCAATCGAATCCTCGCTTGAATTAAAGTGTGACAATAATCGGACCATCTTTAGTAAGGATAATAGTATGTTCCAATTGAGCTACATAGCTTTTTTCTGTAGCATAKGTCCAACCGTCTTCTTTTTGGAGCACTTCTTCTTCAAAGGTTGAGATAAATGGTTCGAATGCGATAACCATCCCTTCCTTTAATATTTCATTATCCCATGGATCATAATAATTGCAAATATGGTCAGGTGCTTCGTGTATTCTACGTCCAACACCATGTCCTGTAAGGTTTTTGATAACAGTGAATCCATGYTGTCTCGCTGTTTCGAATACTGCTTTTCCGATTCTGCTTTTTTTRGAACCGGGTTTTGCTTTCTTAAGACCTGCTTCAAATGCCTTTTTAGCAACRTCGCATATTTTCGTTAATACTTCTTCTCCTTCYCCTACCACAAATGAGATTCCTGTATCTGCAAAATAACCGTTCTTTGAAGCAGATACATCTATATTTACTAAATCCCCTTCATGAATRACCCGATGACCCGGAATACCATGTGCCACTTCTTCATTAAGACTAATGCAGGTATAGCCWGGAAAATCATATACACCTTTTGGAGCTGACACTGCACCTGCTTTTTCTAAAAGTTCTCCGGCTATATCATCAAGYTCTTTGGTCGTTATGCCAGGAATTGTCCTTTGTACCAATTCATCTCTAATGGAGGCAATAATTTTGCCAATTTCCTTCAAACCATTAAAATCTTCTTCTGTTTTTGCAATCATTTTTATCCTACCTCATTATCTTTTWTCATTAATAAGCTATATAAGTATTAATTGTACCTTTATTTTCYCGAAAAATAAAAGCAATGTAAAATATTTGGTACAATCCCCCTCACCTGAATTATTCTTCGATCAAGGAATAGACTACAAAAGGATCTAGTACATATGACTATACTATTAATTGGATTTACCTTCCACTTTTCTTATAGAACTAATCTGCCCCGATAGTTGCATAAGGAAAAGCTGCCTTAAAAACAGCTCCGCTCTTAAGCTAACGCACCCGTTAGCCAGTATTGTGGAGGCAATTAACTTATTCTTGCTGAAAATGTTAAATATCGCAGAAGAGTGAGATTACTTTGGAGCAACAATTGTTTGATTAAAGTTATTCGTTAGCTCAAAGAAAGATCTGTGTAAACATCTCTCGATCCTCAACTAACGTCACCTTTTTGAAGAAAAAATGAATTACTCTTCTCTTGCCTATTTATAATGAAAAATATTTCAAGAATACCAATAAAAAGCATAATCAGTCATAACTGAAGAATCACCCAACTGATGTAACATAGCTGAAATATTCCCTCTATGATAGGTTCCATGATTCACAACATGTAAGACCATTTCAGATATACTTGTTTCTCTTAATCCTGCCCATGGATTATCCAACATTATTCTCTGTTCCATATCTTCCTGTCTGTTCAAAAAGGATTTAAACCGAGATGTTAAAGTGTGAAATTCCGTTTCTAAGTCTTCAATTGGCAGTTTCTCAATCTTTTCTTGAATTTGAAATGAAGATTGCATTGCTTCATTCATACTCTGACCCTCGAGGGTATTAAGCCATCCATATTCCACCAAATAGAGATGAGATAAAACCTTTGAAATAGAAGAAAAGACACTTTTCATTTCCTTTTGATATTTCTCAGGAGAAAGTGTCTTAAGATGATCAATAATCCGTTGATTTGCCCATACATGATAGTTATATAGATTTTCTACATGATTTGCCATACAATCGCCTCCTTATCATCACGTTTTTTTATATTCTTTATCAGAATGAATTATTCCTTTAAATATTATTACTTGTTAACACAAACTATGTATTAGTGATCGACTTTTTTCTTATCAAAATCTCTAAATAACCAACTAAAAAGGGAATGAAATGCTACGAAACAGAATGCGTATGCTAAATTCCCTAACCAATTTATCGTTTGCCCCCTGAAGTATTGCAGACCAGAGCTTGCAATATACATGAGTATGAAACCCACTACATAACTAATGAAGAATCTTTTCTTTGTTATTGCCATAAATACAAACCGCTCCTATTCTTTGGCAGGCAATCCAACTATCCTGCCCCGACAGTTGCATAAAGAAAAAGTTACCTTAAAGATCGCTCAATATTCAACGAATGCACCCGTTAGTTTATGAAGGAATATTTGTTTAAACCTGCCCTTAGTGAAAACCGCTTTTATTCCCCCTATAAAATAAAAATAGTGCCAATTTCTTTTTAATAGAAATCGGCACTTCGTTTATTCGCTATACGTTATCGTGTCGCTTTAGGCGGTTGGCACACGTCACATTTACGTTGTTTATTATTTTTAAATTTCGTAAATGTTTTTTCAAAGTTGCTACCACATGTACATTTAAATAGTAACTTTTGAGAAAAACCGTGATATTCCGTCGATAGCAACTTACTTTCCGAATTTTTCTCAACAAATTCTTTAATTTTACCAATCGTCCATTGTTTATTCATTCTCTTACACCTCCATATTTTATCGCTTTGCGGAGGCTTTTCTTGGCATCCGTTCAATTATAAGTAAAAGTAGTAATTATCCTAAGTTAACCATTATAACATGCTGGCACTCAATTAAACAGATGGAAGGTATCTTAATAAACTAAACTTCCCCTTTAGTTCCATAAAGTAAAAGCTGCCTTAAAGAGATCTTAAGCTAACATACCTTAGTTGTAGAAGGTTTTTGCCGAGAATGCACAGCGATGGACTTTACATGCCCCTACCTATAGGGGTTTTTTCAGGAGTACAGGTCAGGTATTTTCGGGATACAGCATTAAAATATCCTACATCAATAATTGCTTCTTCTCCTTTATCAGGGCATTGAATATGCGTCAGCTGAAGTGATTCATTGATGATGACCAAGTCTATTGCGTCAATTCTTTTTTGCAGCACAAACATTTTACAGGCAGTATTTCTTTCTCCATTAAAGAAGCCCCCTTTTTGATAAATAGGTATTCTTTATTTCTAGTTGCTAATCCTACCTGTTCACATAACCGTCAAAAATTCCTTTTTCCATTACATGTTTAGTTAGTGTCTATATAGATTGTTCAACAAGTCTTCCCTGATAGCTCCTTAAAGTAAAAGCTGCCTTAAGACAGCTCTGATCTTCAGTAAACCTCCATTAAAATTCGAGAAACTAACCTGAATTAGCATTCCGATTTTCACCACAAATTCTTTTTAATTGTATATCAACTGGGAATTTTCTGTACTTATTTCATTTTAACTTCCATACTTTATGTATGTAGTATATTCTTATCAATTACTTTAACTTCAGAACTCTGCTAATGAATAAGCAAGTTAATAATTGTACTTGAAAATGGAGTGATACGATGAATAAGACGTATGATGTCATCATTACCGGTGCTAGATGTGCCGGCTCTACCTTGGCAATTTACCTTGCTAAGCAAGGTTTCCATGTGTTGTTGGTGGACCGATCGACTTTTCCAAGGGACACATTATCAACCCATACATTTTTCAATAATACTGTCGCTCTTCTTCGAGAAATAGGTGTACTGGACAAGTTATTGGAAACAAAAGCACCACCGGTACGGGATATTAAATTTCAATTTGAGGATACCGTGATAGAAGGTCTCATCCCTGAGGTTTCTGGAGAGGACAGTTGTTATTGCATTAGAAGAACTTATCTCGATCATATCCTACTGGAACAAGCCAAATCTCAAATGAATGTAACCGTTTTAGAAGGGTTCCGTGTGACGGATGTCATCCGTGATGACGAAACAGTAATAGGCGTGAAAGGTTTAGACGGTAACAACGAGAAACAAGAATTTTCAGCTCGCCTTGTAGTCGGGGCAGACGGCCGATCCTCTATTATTCGCAAGCTGGTAAACAGTGAACTCAAAATAAGCATTCCGGCAACAGTCGGCATTTATTTCGGGTATTTCTCTGGATTTCGCCACGATAATGTCCCTAAATTTGAAGTATACAAAAGAAAAGAAAACACAGCCATTCTCTTTCCGACGAATGATGACTTATATGTTATTACCGGCATTTTCCCATTAGAAAATAAGGAATTGATAGAACGGTTGAAATTAAATCCGGAAAGCTGTCTACGGAATCTCTTAACAGATAACTTTCCGAATACAACAATTGGGGCGCGCTTGAAAAATGCCGAACTAGTAGAACCGGTCAAAGGCATCCTCGGATATGACAATTACTGGTATGAAGGAATGGGAAAAGGATGGGCGTTGGTTGGAGATGCAGTTTGTTTTAAAGATCCTGGCATGGCGCAGGGTATCCATGATGCTATATGTGGAGCACGTATATTATCCACTATTCTATCAAAATATAAGGGACAATCCGATCAATCAAATCAAATGTCTGAAGAATATCAAAAGGCAATAGAAGATGAGTTTATGGTTCGGTTTCACATGGGATGCCAAATTTCGAAGAATGAACAAATATCTGAACAACAGGATGCTGTCAACAAACTAATCAGTTCCCATCCAGAGGCAATAGAAAAGTTTTTAGGGATTTACAATTACGCAAACGAGCCCGCTGTTTTAGAAAAAGAACTCGCACGAATTATGCAGTCGATCCGGCAATGATTTTTAGAAATTACGGGATTCAAGAGGATCGTTTGATCAATCTTTACTTTAAAGCTACAGTTGATTCTTTTTTCAGCAGATGCTTTAGGACAATTAGAGAAATAAAAAAGGGCATTTCCTAACGCCAGGAAATGCCTTTTTTGTTGAGATTTTGCTTTGTTTACAAAATACCGAAACTTTGGGCGGACACATCTTTACGTCTTTTTCGAGGACAAAAAACGACAAAACAAATAAAAAGTAATAAAAATAATATACGTCTAAAATAGCACTTAAAGTAAGTGTAAATTATCAATAGGCAAATCCGCATGAGCAACGGTTTTTCCCAAATAACAGATGATAAGATGCGGGGAATTCCTGATTGACTCGTTGAACTTCATATGCAAACTCCTTATCATCCTTTGGTACGGGCGAAAGTGCATCCGCTTTTTCTTGTGAATCAATATTAGCACCAGGTGGTACGAACCTGCCAGGTGGAATTCGAACGCCATTTGTTACTACTGCATTATAAGCAATAAATGAGCCTCTCCCTACAATTGCAGTATAAACAATCGAATTAAAACCAACAAATACTTCGTCTGCTATATAACATGGACCATGTATAAGGGCACCATGAGCAATGGTCACTTCATTTCCAATGAAGATAGAATACCTCTTTTTTCCAGATGTGATCCTTTTATTTAATAAACCATGTAAAATCACCCCGTCCTGGATATTTGTATTAGAACCTATATAAAAAGGGGTTCCTTCATCCGCACGTATGCTTACATTAGGAGCTACAAAAACATTGTTTCTAATTGTAACATCCCCTATGACACTGGAAAACTGACTTACAAAAGCTGTTTTATCAATTTCAGGAAAACGTTGAACAGGATTAAATGAAGTAACAGGGTTCGGGCTTATGAATGGTTCAAAACAGTGAGAATGGTTATTAGAGGCGTTTGATCCTTCTTTTTCTCCCAAGTTATCACCTCCTTCACAATCTAATGGCGTTTAATTAGTTTATGCAGGAAGATTGGGTAAGGAATGGGCTAATAATATCAGGTTATTATCCCTTTAATTGCATAAAGAAAAAGCTTCCTTAAAAACAGCTCTGATTTTCAGCTAACGCACACGTTTGTAAAAGACAAAAAGGCATTAGCCCTTATTCAATAAAGAATTCTTTAGCAAAAATATCAATGCTTTAGTCTTTCTTTTTCCAAGACATTAAATCAAAAAAAGCCAATCCAAATGATACACCCAAAGGAATACCTAAATCCCAAACCTCCATTTCCGAACGTTTAAAAAAATAAGAAAGAAGGTAGTTCAAAGCACTTAAAGAAATAAACCAAGTAATAAACGTAAAAAGCCTTTTTCTTATTTGAATCCAATTTAACTTTCTTGTATTCGCAATAACTAAAAAGATGGAGAACACACCATATAGAAGAAGATAAATTAAATATCCTATGATAAATTTAAAAGAAAGCGAAGTATCAATATCCTTATATATTATAAATATCGTAAGTATGGTTCCTGCCAAAAGTACAATAGACGAAATTATGTTTAATGAAATATATTTCTTCATCTTTTACCCCCTTACCTTCAAAGTCTTGATTTCTTTTGATTATCTCAAAATATCAGAACTTATATATTGGTAACTCATTCCTTGTTGAACTATCCAGCCCCAATAGTTGCATAAAAAAAGCTGCCTTAAAGACAGCTCTGCTCTCCAGCTAACGCACCTGTTAGTTCTATAAGTTCTTAAAGTCCACCATCTAAACCGTCAATTTTTACGCCTCTGCTCCACTCACGATCGATTTTTAATTCATTATTGGTAGTGGATAGGGTTAGTTCTCCTTTTTTCTCATACATTTTAGATGAGTTCTCGTCATAAACTTTAAATGTCGTGGTATATAAGTAATCGATTGTGCCATCATCATTTTTGCTTTGTTCTTCAAGTTTCACATCTTGTACTTCAATCCTTTTATTAATTTGTTTGGATACCAATTCTGGTATTTGAAATTTACGGTTAGCGATTTCAGCATTATATTGTTCTTCCGTTAAATATCCTTTGGCTTTTTCTGCGATTTCATCAGAAGTTGGGGGATTGGATGGATCTTTTATCGTATATAGTTCTGTACTATAACTATTAAATAACTTTTCTGCCTCTTCTATTTTGACCACATTTTCCTCTTTAACGGGTTTTCCTTCTTTTTCTTCACCGTTTTCTTTGACCACATCTTTGTTACAAGCAACTACACCAATAAACAATACAGACAAAAACAATAAACTAAGAATTTTCTTTATGATAGCCACCTCATTCCCTTCAAATGAACCTACACTCTACATATTCTATACAAATTATGAATTACCCTTGTTGAACTAATCTGCCCCGTTAGTTCAATAAAGCTAGTTTATCATTTGTGATTTTTCAATATTTGAACCTCTTCTTCTAGTTTATCGATTTTTTGTTGAAGTTTTTTCATAGGTTCTAAAATCCTTCGACCTAATATAACGAAGAAGCCGGTAATAGCAATAACTACCCCAGCAGAAGCTATAAACAATATCAAGACAATGTCAAACATAAAAACAACTCCTAATTTATTCTTGGTATATTCATATACGAAAATTGAATAACAAAAGTTTTGTTTTTCTTCACTATAAGAAAAAGAGCTACTGATCGGCTCCTGATAATGAAGTAAAGCACTGTTTGTTGAATTAGACCTTTTGTAGAGTTAACACAAGCTGTGACATAAAAAACAGTTAAAAGGTTTTAAAAATTGTATTTAAAACAATGAATAGAAAAATGATAATAGCAACTACGATTGCTTCAAGTGTGAATTTTTTATTCTGTTTTTTTTGCTGTAATTTCTCCCTATACTCCATTTGAATCTTTTTCTTTTTATCATCTAATTTCATATAGAAGTTAGACTCCTTAATGAAAATATTTAGGTTAATTCTACCATGTAGCCATATTCGTTCTTCAACTAACCTGCCCCTATAGTTGCATAAGAAAAGGAGCTGCTGATCAGCTCCTGGTAATGAAGTAAAGCACCCGTTAGTTCTATAAGGCTTGTAGAGTTGACACAACCTGTGAAATAAAAAAGGCTGCAAAAATGCAGCGTTAGTTGGATGTTCTTTCTTTTAAATACGATGTTAGTTTGTTCTCTATTGAAGTGACATTTGTGGTAAACAATATATACTCTTCTTTTGTAGTCTTAATTACGATTCTATCAGTAGTAGCATAAGGAGTACCTATTCTAATTGCACTTTTTTCTTCACCAGCATATGTTCCATCTCTAGTTATAGAGACAATTTCGGATATAGGTATTGTTACTGTAGATAGTTGCCATTTAATAATTATATTCTCATTTATTTTATCAATATTTATTCCCAACATGTAAATACCCCCTTTATGTATATCCTTATTTTAACATAAAGTTCAAATTGTTATAAAAAATATCATAAAAGTATATTTTTGGTTTTTAATAGTGAGTTTAGTGATTTGTACGAATACACTACGCTTATAGAACTAAACTGCCCCTTTAGTTCCATAAAAGAGGTGCTGATCAGCTCCTGATTGAAGTAAAGAACCTTTTTTTAGAACAAATACAGAAATTATTTATAACCTTTACTGTCTCTTTAACGTTCGTTCATCAATATGTATAGAAAAAGCAAGTACAAGTATTGCTAGTGTCACAACTATAAATAACCAAGTTAATTCTATATCTGTGTAATAATCAACCGTGAGTATAATAAAGTCTACAAAATTGAGAATTAATAATAAATTATTCTTTTTATTAGGTATCTTTTTTTCAAAAAACAATCCCATTACATATTTCAACTTATTTGACACTAAATTTCCCCCATAAACTACTAACTGAATTTAATAAACTATACCATAAAGCAAACGGGTCTTCTTCAACTAAACTGCCCCGTTAGTTCCGTAAGAAAAAGGCTGCCGCAGCAACCCCTGATATTTTAACCGTTTGTTCAAGAAATACTACCACATCGGCTCTCTCCTTGTTACTGAGTTTATATAGAAATGGCATCCAAACAAACACTAAAACATAAGAAACTAATTCTGAAACGGCATCTCTTCTCGCTTGGCACGCTAAGGTTTTTTGGCAGTTTAGTTTTTTCAGTAGCACTTCATAATTTTCAAATGATACTTAATATATAGATTAGGTCAATTATGTATCATACAAATGGAATAAAATATCTTAACGTATAAAAGGGTTAAAATGTTGTCTGGACCCCTTAATTAACATAAATTTTCACAGTCACTGAACTATCAGAATATCGAACATTTCCAATTCGAACATGTACTTCTGCTTTATTATTATCTCCATCAGCTACCGCCTCATTTGCAAAAGTTACACATCTATTAGGATTACTATTCACACTTACAGCACCTAACTTTTTTGAAGGTAGACCAAAACCATCATCCTCGTAAGCATCTATTCCATAAGTATTAGCAGAGTTATCAACTCCACTTACACATGCTGTAACAGCTCCACTAGGAGTATAAAAAGTTTTAGAAGGATCCCAAAGCAAAGGTTTGATTGATAAAGTATCAGATCCTATGTATGCTGCGCTTGCTTGGTTAGGAATTAACATGAGTGTGAAAATCCCCATAATAATAAAACTTGCTAACTTTTTCATTTAATTTTCCCCCTTAGTATTAGTGTGCTAAATTTAAAATTCGTTATTTAGTCCCCTAAATCCTTTGAAATAGAAAAAATTACCTATTTTTTCATTTGTATAAAATAGTACCTTTTTTACAGATAATACAAAATGGAGGTGTAAACGTGAAAAAAACAATTATAATTTCACTTTTATCAATTTTGTTGTGTATAACTTTATTTTCAGCTATTAYAAGCGCAAATAATACTCAATCAATAGAATTTCCACCATCAGCTAAAGTAAATAATCAAACATTTGGATACTTTATGCTTGATATTTACCACAATGAGATACTAAGCCATGTTCAAAGTTATTATAAGGATGAGAACATTGAAGGTTATGGATTGCCAGAAAACAAAGATTATGTCTTTATACGTTCAACAAGGAATCTAGATGAAGATATTAAAAACCAATTTGGTTATTTATTAAAAGTTACAGTGCTTCCTTCTTATGCTAATGGAACCATTGTTGGTAAAGACACACTATATCTTGCTGTTGAACCATCGGTGTTAAATGCAACCAACGTTCCTAAAGGTATAAATAAAATGAAGTTAATAAAGTACGAACATGAAGAGGTTAAAAAAAATTGACCTCTTAAGAGGTCATTTTTTTCTTGGATTGTCAACACTAAATCAAACAACTTTTTTAAGGGATAATTTTTTATATTCTAGAGGACTTAAGTAGCCAAGAGTTCCATGAATTCTTAGCTTATTAAACCAGTTCACATAGTCTCCAAATTCGAGCGTTAGCTGGGATAAGTTCGTAAACTTTTTTTGATTGGCGAACTCAGTCTTAATGATTTTAAAGGTCGCTTCCGCGACGGCGTTATCATATGGACAACCTTTCATACTAAGTGAACGGC